>JBGCES010000957.1:0-2830 GCA_045106545.1 Saprospiraceae bacterium | reverse complement strand
ATATAAAAGAGGAAGATTTCTTGAAAAAATCACGGAGGAGCAGCAGACACTCCTCCGGTTCATAAGAGATAATTAAATCAATAATCGGCTACTAAGTAGTTAACCTAAAATAATCGACACATTTTGTGACGGTCTCTTTTTTCTCTATTCATCGTTAAAAAGCCTCGTCGTAAAAAGACTACGACTACTTTTTTTGCCTTGTCTAGCACAAAAATAGCCTCAGTCAAAAATGACGATTATTTCACTTTAACTACTTATTACTGACCGCTTTACTACAAAGAAAGTACCTTTTGCGGCATTTTATTACCGCCAATGATCGGTCGGTGGATACGAATGATTAATTGGTGATTAATGTTTTATGACGCGCTGCCCAACATTCAGACTACCTTGTTGTAAGCGGATATAGTATAAGCCGTTAGGTAAATCAGCTAGGCTTAAACGGTGATTTTCTGCGACGTTCAACCGCTTAATTAATTGCCCTGCGTTGTTGAAAATGGTGATTTCTGTACTTTTTTCTGCCTTGAAATTCGTCGGTAATGTAATCGTGATTTCATCTTTGGTCGGATTTGGCGCAAGCCAATTTTCAATAAAATCATTCCCTCGCAATTCTACACTACGCACGGGTGAATATTCAAACTGCCCGTCGTTATCTAGCATTTTTAGGCGGTAGTAATTCGTTCCTTTTGCGGGTTTCGGATGGATGAATTCGTACTGCGCGGCGCGATTTTCACTATTCATAAAACCGATAGTTGACCAGGCACTATCGTCGGTACGCCATTCGATTTGAAAGCCGTTGGCGGTAATTTCGCTAGCAGTTTGCCAATTAATAAGCGTTTGATTATCAATAGCTTGTGCGGAAAAATTGGTCAGTGTGATCGGTAGTGGTTGGCTACTAGTAGCAGAAATTCGAAATATGTATTCTGTGTCATTGCAAGCATTCGAGGTAACGGTAATATCGGCTCTCCATGTACTGACTAACCCATTCGGATTAAAAGTAACATCAAAATCAGCGGAATTATTAGCGGGGATGAAGACATTATTAGAAGGAGAGATTTGAAAAACATTTTGGAATGTTCCCTGACTAATAATGTAATCAATATCAACTATCCGCAAGGTGCTAGTACCAGAATTGGTAATCGTAAAAGTTTGAGTAGCCATTTGGTCAGCTGGAATAGAACCGTAGGCACGTCCGTTGGCAGCAGAGGTAATGGACAGGTCTGGATTGGGATAAACTTGACCTTGATAACCTACTGCAACCTCTGCGTCTGCGTTGAGGACATCATAGCTGCGGATGATATTTTTAGTAGCATCAATGCCACCACTAAAGATAGATTTCAATACGAATGAATGGGTACCTACGAGATTATTACGTTTAAATGCTGTCGTTCCTGCGCCATTCACGGTTAATCCGCCTTCAGAATCTGCAACGCCATCAATCTCAAAACCAAGTGAAACGGTATTATTAAAAATGGCAGGATTATGTTCAATCCAGAATGCGCTTTTATTGGTTGCAAAACAAATGAAATCTAAATCACTATCCGTATCGTAGTTGGCAATTGCAATGCGATTAAATACACTAGTTGCAAAACCAGAGGAGCGTAGGGTAAACGAGCCTACATTATTATCGTTATAAAAAATATCAAGATCGTCTGAATTTGCTCCTGTAGCTATAATGTCCATAAAACCGTCGTTGTCCACGTCCGCAACTTCCATATCACCTATTGATCCGTATCCATCAAAAACAATGTTACGAGTGAAATTGCCTGCATTGTCTTGATAGAGTACCCAAATAGATTTGATTAGACCGACTACAATATCGAGATTGCCGTCGCCATCCATATCGCCCGTGCGAATAATGCGTGCTTGGGAATCATCATTTGGTACGGCAACGGAAGCTACAAAAGCGTAATTTCCATCATTGAGGAAGACCTTGGGTGTCCCGTTGGGCGAACTCGCCGCAATCAAATCCATGTCGCCATCTGCATCTAAATCAACGGTGTGCAATTGATTGGTAACATTGTAAGTACCTGTGAAACCGCTGACAATGCTAGTACGACGAGTAAACGTTCCCATACCGTCATTTTCAATAAAAGAAACCACCCCTAAACGGCGAACTGCAAAATCATAATCGGAATCTCCATCAAAGTCCGCAATGCCAATAGCGGTCAAGTTATTGCTGCCTTGATAAAGCTGTTCTTCCGTAAAATTAGCCATACCATCATTGCGAAAGAGTAATACCTTATTGCCTTGTGTAATAACAAAATCATCGTCACTATCTCCATCCCAGTCAATAACTTCGACCGCAAAATTAGTGGTCGCATTAGTGACAATTGGATTGACCGTAAACGTGTTATTCCCGCTGTTGAGATATAATTGTAAAGCAGCGCCGTTACCGACTGCGATAACGTCAATTGCTCCATCGCCATTGAAATCGCCCACTTTATGTTCGCTCACGACTACGGCGGATGCAGGACCAAAAGTGGCGGAAGCGAAAGATGGGTCTGCGAAGCCCGTAACTTGATAACAAGCTTGTTCGTCCGAACAGGTCAATTCAATCGGAAGCACGTCCACGTTAGGAAATTGGGCTTGTGCGGAATGAAAAAATAGAGCAAAAAATAGGAATGCGAGTATAGAATGGTAGATTTATTAAAAGTTATTGGTCATTAAAAAAGAAAAAATGCGAAGCGAAGAACAAATAATTACGACCATAATTTCAGTAGCGAAGAAAGATGAAAGAGTCAGGGCAGGAATTCTGAAGGGGTCAAGGAGAATTAAAGACGTACTCAAAGATGGTTTTCAAGACTTTGATATTATCTATTTAGTAAAGGAG
>JBGCES010000956.1:0-1459 GCA_045106545.1 Saprospiraceae bacterium | reverse complement strand
TTCGATAAAAAGCCCGCTTGCTCATTAGTAGTTTTTCCGCCAAGTCCGCATTTGTTAAGTTGGGGTCTTTGATATTATCTGCAAGCAGTTCGTCTAGCTGTTCTAACCAAGTCTTTTTTGCCATACTAAAATGTACTGCACCATTTATTCCTAATGTAATTGGTTGGCTACATGAACTGGATTCTACGTACTCAAATCTAACAAAAGGATTCATTTTTACTTGTTTTGTTATTAAAAGAGGGGGGGAGTGGTGTTGCTAATTATTTCATAAATGAATCGAAAAAGCGTGGTGTGACATTTTTTTATAAAAAAATTAAATTTTGGTAAAATCTACGCGGTAGCAGGAAGCTACGGCGTAGAAGTGAATCTTAAAATGGCAACTTATTTACATTATAACTCGTCGCCTTCAATCAACTACAACTGACTGCACCATACTATTTTTGTAATGCACCCAAGTTTCCTTTTATTTGTTCCAGTACCCTAGAAATGAATTACTGCTTTTTAACAAAAATGTACTACCGTGAAAAAGTTATTACATACCTTACTGTTCTTCTTTTCTACCTTGACTTTATTTGCGCAAACCGATTCGCTATCCATTGAAGAGCAATGGAATGAACAGGAAGAAATGATCGTCAGTCATTACCGCAAAGGACAGCTCAAGGCAGCACTAGCACAAGCGCAGGAAACATTAGCGTGGACAGAACAGCAGTTAGGTAAAAATCATTTGTTGTACGCAAAAAGCCTGAATAATTTAGGGCAGACTAGCAATTGGAATGGAGAGAATCAACACGCTATCAAATTGTTATTAGAGTGTCAAGAACGTTTGTCGGGGATAATGGATGAACAAGATCCATTTTATTTGGAAGTGCGCAATAATTTGGGGATGACTTACAAAGATGTCGGTCAATACGAAAAGGCGTTGCCTTTACTAAAGGATAATGTAGAAAAATTTACGGCACTATATGGCGATACCGTTTACAGCGTCAGTATTGCACTGAATAATTTGGCATTGTTGTACATTGATATGCATCAATTTGAAGCGGCAATTCCGGTGGCTAAACGCGCTTTGCTCGTTACCGAAAAATCAGTTGGAAAAAAACATCGCCGCTATTCCGTGCGCGTCGCTGCTTTAGCTTCTGTTTATAAAAACCAAGGGAATTATGAGCAAGCGGCGATTTTACTAGAAAGTGCACTGCCCGATGTGATTGAAAATCAAGGTAAAGAACATCCTGCTTTCACGAGTGTGGCTAACAATCTAGTCAATGTATATCGGGAATTGGGGCGTTACACGGAAGCACAGCAATTGATGGATGAGGTATTAGAAAATGCCGAAAAAGTCTATGGAAAAGATCATCGTACCTATAGTATTAATCTATCTAGTTTATCTGATTTAAAACAAGTAACAGGCGATTTCGCTGGTGCACTCACTGCGATAGAGCAATCTTCAGCTATTGATCTT
>JBGCES010000955.1:0-4143 GCA_045106545.1 Saprospiraceae bacterium | reverse complement strand
ACATACATCTGGACATTTGGCAGCCATTTTTCCACCATCTTCACAATCATATTTACCCTCCTCCCTATTTCAATTAGATATATCATCTCAACCTAGACCACAAGCACTTTAAGTAGTTAACGTGAAATAATCGTCATTTTTGACTGAGGCTATTTTTGTTTTTTATTAGGCAAAAAACGTAGTAGTAGTCTTTTTACGACGAGGCGTTTTAACGATGTATAGTGCAAAAAGAGACCGTCACAAAATGTGTCGATTATTTTAGGTTAACTACTTAATTATTAGAACACACCATTTTTAAGTAGAAACTTGATGATGTTTGGCAGATTGTGCAGTCTATCTAGTGACTGTTTATCTAATCTTAGTCGTCTATTTTATCGTATTCACAAATTAATAATCCATTATGTTTTTTCCATCTTACCAACGTATTGTAGCCCTTTCAATCGGCAGTTTATTACTATTTTTTACTGCTTGTTCACCCGATCCATTACCCGAATCGGTATCCTTGGACGCAGAATTGACCGATTTACTCGTCGCTGCCAGCCCGACGGGTGACTTAGCGGGTTTCCAACTTCCTAATCCAGATGACTTAGCGAATATCCCTCAAGATCCGCGCAATCCATTGACACCAGAAAAAATTAAATTAGGACAACTACTCTATCACGAAACGGGACTTGCTATTGCACCGAAGCAAGAAATCGGGAGAATGACTTACTCCTGTGCGTCTTGCCACTTTGCTGAAGCAGGTTTTCAAGCTGGACGTGTACAAGGCATCGGCGAAGGTGGTTTGGGAATTGGTCTGCGGGGCGAAGGTCGCATTCATGATGCTGCCTATATTATCGACAGTATCGATGTGCAACCGATTCGTACGCCAACTACCTTGAATAGTGCATATCAGGAAAATATGCTCTGGAATGGTCAGTTCGGCGCAACGGGTGTTAATGTTGGTACGGAAGAAGAATGGACGCCTTATACCCCCAAAGCAGTGAATCATTTAGGTTATGAAGGTTTGGAAACGCAAGCGATTGCTGGCTTGACCGTTCATCGACTGAATATTGACGATGCCTTATTGGAACAAGGAAATTACCGTGCGATGTTTGACGCAGCTTTTGCAAATGTACCAACTACGGAGCGTTACACCCGCGAATACGTAGGACTTGCGATTGCCGCTTACGAACGTACATTGATGGCAACCGATGCGCCGTTTCAAAAATGGTTGCGGGGCGATAATGGTGCGATGACCGAAGTAGAAAAACAAGGTGCGATGTTATTTTTTGACAAAGCAGAATGTGGCACTTGCCACACTGGACCAGCACTGAATAGTATGGCATTTTATGCGTTAGGCATGAAAGATTTACACGAAAACGCGGAAGAAATTTTTCAAGTAAAATCTGAACATGATAAAGGTAGAGGTGGTTTTACCGGTCGGCAAGACGAATGGTATCAGTTCAAAGTACCGCAACTATACAACCTCGAAGATTCTCCATTTTTAGGTCATGGAGGTACATTTCGTAACATTCGAGATGTCGTAGCCTATAAAAACATTGCACGTCCAGAAAAAGACAACTTACCTTTTGTGCGTTTAGCGAAGGAATTTCATCCATTGCAATTGACCGAAACGGAAATCGACGATATTACCGCTTTCCTCAGTTCTGCGCTCTACGATCCTAACTTGAAACGTTATGAGCCAGAAGCTTTGCCGAGTGGGTTGTGTTTTCCGAATAACGATCCGATGTCGAAGGACGATATGGGATGTGATTGAGAACATCAATTGGCATCAAAAGTGCTAAAAAGGTAGAAAGAGATTGTTGAATTGTTGAGTTGTTGAGTTGTTGAGTTGTAAGTAAGAAGACAGAGAAAAGACCGATAAATCTGACAGAAGACAGACGGTCTAAATCTCTGGCTGTCAATCTTTTGCAAAAGTGATGTAGGTTTTAGTGAAGTACGTTTATTTTTGTCTTATTACTTAATCTGGCACAATCATTTATCTTCGCAATTCTCGTTCATCAGGTATCGGATTCCTTGGAGGAATCCGATACCTTAGTTTTTCCATTTTCATTGTTTTCCACCTAAAACCTTGCTATCATGGCTTTTGCTTCCGACCGCGAACCCTATTTACATGTTCCCGAACATTTTTCCGTTGAAGAACTCATTACCGAGTTGCAAATCAGTTGGCGCTGGTACACCCCAATGTATTATTTTACGGCCTTCTTTAGTTTGATTTGGATGGGTTTTCTCGCCTTCTTTTACTACCTGATGCTCGCTGGCGGGATTACCGATTCCGAATTCGGCTATGTTACTTTATTATTTCCAATTATTCACGTTGTAGCTGGTATTGGAATTACTTATTGGACCATTTGTGGATTTGTAAATACAACTACGGTGGTGATTGATGTATATGACATCATGGTCAACCATCATCCGCTGCCCTGGCCTGGTGGTAAGGTGGTCATTGATAAAAAAACAGTCGAACAATTATACGTGACCGAAAAAGTAAATCGTGGTAAAAATAATACATCAGTCACCTATCGCGTGCATGCTATCTTGAAATCTGGTAAATCAAAAGTATTACTCAAAGGAATAACCGATAAAGACGAAGCCCAATTCTTAGAACGCAAAATGGAAAAATTCTTACGCATCGAAGATCGCCCTGTGACCGGAGAGGTCAAAAAGTAGTGGACGGTATGTATAAATTTTTACTAAACTGACAGAAACAGCATCTAACCACATTCTAACTAATATCGAACTAAATCTAACTACCTTCTAACCATTTCTAATTACCTTTACGCGTACTAAAAACTACCAATTCAAAACTAAAAACTGTACTAATGCGCGTCGTCCTCCAACGAGTCTCTCACGCCTCCGTTACCATCAATCAAGTTGTTAAATCTAAAATTGAGCGGGGTCTGCTCATTCTACTCGGCATCGAACCCGAAGACGATACTTCCGATATCGAATGGCTTTGTAGAAAAGTAACCAATATGCGTATTTTCGATGATGAAAATGGCGTGATGAATAAATCTGTCATGGATGTAGATGGCGGCATTATTGTCGTGAGTCAATTTACGCTACATGCCAGTACAAAAAAAGGCAATCGCCCCAGTTATATTCGCGCTGCGAAGCCTGATATTGCCATTCCGTTATACGAACAATTTGTCAAACAGCTCAGTCTAGTCGCAGCTCGCGAAGTGCAAACGGGCGAATTTGGCGCAGATATGAAAGTGGAATTATTAAATGATGGACCAGTGACGATTTTGGTGGATAGTAAGATAAAGGAATAGTAGAGACGTTTGAAAAAACGTCTTTCTCACCGTGTTCGTAACCATTTTCACTCTCAACATTAGACGTTACACTGTAACGTTGCTACCTTAATAATTATGACAATCAAAGAACTACAATCAACTGTCGATGAATGGATTACGACGATTGGCGTACGCTATTACGACGAATTGACCAATACTGCTGTGTTGATGGAAGAAGTAGGTGAAATGGCGCGTTTGATGGCGCGGGTCTATGGCGAACAATCGTTTAAACGCAAAGAAGACGAAGCCAGCGCCAAGGAAGATCTAGCGGATGAAATGGCGGATGTATTATTTGTCTTGACTTGTTTAGCCAATCAAACGGGCGTGGATTTGACGGAAGCTGTCGCGAAAAATTTAGCTAAAAAAACGGGACGTGACAAGGAGCGGCACGCAAATAATGAAAAATTAAAATGATCCTTTTTGCTGAACCTGCTGCATCACAAACATCATTTCCCGCCCAATATCGCGACAGCGTTCTAAATATTTTTCCGCTTCTACCTCCGTATCATCAAACGCTTTCGGGTCATTAAAAGGTACTGCCAAACGAAAGTCTGCGCCCTCAACAATCGGACAACCTGCATCCGCTTCATTACATACCATAATCGCCGCAAATTCATTGGTTGGGTTAGGCGCAGCGGCGTATTTTTTTGAAAAAGCTATCGCAGGACGTTGTGCCTCTGACCAAATAATTTCGTAATGTGGATTTGATGCGGCGGGCGTTTTAGTAGTTACCTCAAAGCCTACTTTTTTTAATGCCGTCACTACGCGCGGATTTAGTGCCGTCGCTTCTGTTCCACCACTAAAGGTTTGAATATCAGCAATTTGTAAAAAGTCAGCTATCACG
>JBGCES010000954.1:0-2446 GCA_045106545.1 Saprospiraceae bacterium | reverse complement strand
ACAAAAAAAAAATTTGAATTAGCTTTAAGTATTACCTTCAGATTTAATAAAGAATACTATTCTATATCGTCTAGCTCTATTGGTATTCAAGATTCATTAAGAAAAAAATATGATGAGGAAATTTCAAAAGAAGAAATTGATTATATAGTGGGTAAGGAAGTTGATAGACATAAGAGGATTTTAAGAGAAAAAATTAATTCATGAAAATCCTCACCGTCCACATCAAAAACCTCAATTCCCTGCGTCTCCAACGCAAAATTGATTTTACCGCCTCGCCGCTGGGTGATGTAGGGCTGTTTGCCATTACGGGAGATACGGGCGCGGGGAAGACGACGATTTTGGATGCGATAACGTTGGGTTTGTATGGGCGCGTGCATCGGAATAAATCGGTAGAGGAAGTGATGTCGCACGGGGCGACGGAGAGTTTTGCGGAGGTGGAATTTTTGGCAAGGGGGAAGCAGTACAAAACGCGTTGGGAAATACGGCGGGCGTATAATAAAGTAGATGGCGCAGTGCAGCCGTCGAAGCAGGAATTGGCGGAGTGGAACGCGAAAGAAGAACGCTACGATATTATCACGACGCGCAAACGCGATTTTGCGGAGCAAGTGGAGGCGATTACGGGTTTGGATTACGAGCGGTTTCAGCGGTCGGTGATGTTATCGCAGGGTGATTTTGCAGCATTTTTGAAGGCGAGTGAATTGCAGCGGTCGGAATTATTGGAGCGGATTACGGGACGAGAAATTTATTCTAAATTATCCATCGCGGCGTTTGAGCGTCATAAATTAGAGCGGGGTAAATTAGAAAGTTTAGAAACTGAATTTGCGGCATTGCAATTATTGCTGCCCGAAGAAGTGGAAGACATCAAGACGCGTTTAGCGGAAGCGAAAAAAGAAGGAGAAGCTGCCAAAAAAGCCTTAGGAAAAACGCAGAAAGCGATTCAGTGGGTAGAGAAAATTGCTCAATTGCAGCGGCAAAAAGAAGAGCTTGAACGTAAATTAACGATACTGAACGAGCAAAAAGAAGTCGCAAAACCTGCTTTGGAACGCTTGGTGTTACACCAAAAAACGTTGCCGCTACAAGCCGATTTGACGAAGTTAGAAGTTGCTAAACAAGGCAATGATCAACTGCGGGTTGATATTGAGAAATTGGAACAGCAAACGGTAGAATTAGTAGAAACCGAATCGCAAAAACGGGCGATTTTTGGGCAACAGCAGACAGATTTTAAAGCGTTGAAAAAGCAAGCGGCTGCGGATGAAAAATTGTTCAAAAAAGTAGAAATAGTCGATAAAGAAATTTTGATTAAAAATGCGCCTTTAAAATTGCAAATTGCTGATTTAGAGGAGCTTATCAAAGAAAAAGAACAAGTTGAAAACCGTAAAAATACACTAACTAAGCAAATTGCTACTTTAAAAACTAATATTCAACAACTCACCAAAACGCTAACAGAACAAGCCAATTTTGCGCAACTTGCCGTGGAATTGCCACAAATAGAAACGCTGCGCTCGGAACTACGGGAATGGTACGGCAGTCGGCAAAAAACACAGACGGCAGTTACCGATTTGCGACAGCTACAAAAAACAGCGCAAGCGGAATTTAAAGACGTTGAAACGCAATTTGCGCAAGCGAAAAAACGGGTAGCTGATTTGCGTAAGCAGTTTAAAACACTCGCGCCTGATTACTTCGTGGACTCGCGGACAGAATTGCTGCATCAGTATCAAATGCAAATTGCCAATTTGGATACGGAACGCTATGCGATTGACCGCTATTGCGAGTTATTGGAGGCGTACGATAAGGAGATTTCGTTATTTTCGGAAGAGCAGGATTCGCAAGAGAATCTGCAACGGCGATTGGATATTTTAGACCAAACTTTGCTTTCATCACTAGATACTTTAGTAGAAAGTAAAAACGAATTGGAGTATCGGCAGGCGATTTACGAACAGGAAAAGTTGAAAGTAAATTACGCGAAGGATCGACAAAATTTGGAAGAAGGGGAGCAATGTCCACTGTGTTTTTCGACGACGCATCCGTTTCGTCACGACCACTTTGAAATTTACGTAGATCGTACCGAACGCGACTATAAAAAGGCGAAGGAAGTTCATCGACTGATTGAGCAAAGTCATAAAAAAATAGTCAATCAACATTCTGATTTATCCAATAAAGTAAAACGAAAAACACAGGGCATTGACCTCCTGGAAATGGATGATACGTTGCCGATTAATCCACGCATTTTAGAATTGGAACAGCAAATTGAAAACTTCCGCATCAAACACGATAACAATCCAATTTATAAATATACGCACGCCGCCACGATTCGCGAAAAGACAGCTGCACGGCTGCAACATTATCAGCGAGCGCAGGAAAATTATACCGCTTTGCGCGAAATGGATCAGCAATTGGTCGATGCCGAACGGCAAGTGACGCGTCTCGAAGTTCAACAAAAAAATGC
>JBGCES010000953.1:0-2407 GCA_045106545.1 Saprospiraceae bacterium | reverse complement strand
AAGCGGCACAACAACACATGACGCGTTTACTTGCGGCAGAATTAGGTAAAGAAAAAATCCGCGTTAACACCGTCAATCCTGATGGAGTAATCGTCGGCAGTAAAATTTGGGAAGGCAAATGGGCGGAAGGACGCGCTAAAGCGAATGGCATCACTGTCGAAGAACTCCCCGCTTTTTATGCCAAACGCAATTTGATGAACGAAATCATAACACCCGAAGACATTGCGAATGCCGTATTCGCGTTGACGGCGATTTTGGATAAAAGTACGGGTAATATCATCAATGTCGATGGTGGAATGGCGAACGCGTTTGTGAGGTAAAGGGAGGTTGGATCGCTTCGCTTTTGGAAGTTGGATCACTGCGTTGTTGTATTGCAGAACAAATAAAGTCAATAGATGAAAATCAAAAAATCAGCGATAAAAAAGCATAATAAACGTCATAAATCAGGTCATTACGAGCAGTTTGCTTATTTGTCTGCACAGCTAGATCGTCAGGCGGTAGATGCGGATGAAGTGGTAGGGCAACTACAACAGTTTCAGGTCGCGATTCCGAGTTGGGCATTGGGTGCAGGTGGCACGCGGTTTGGGCGATTTTCGTTTAGTGGCGAACCCGCTACTTTGGAACAAAAGATTGATGATGTAGGAATTTTGCACGCCCTTACACAGTCAGCAGGTGCGATTTCATTGCACATTCCGTGGGATATTCCTAAAGATGCGAAAGCAGTCAAAGAACGGGCAACTTCGCACGGCATTGTTTTCGATGCGGTCAATTCTAATACCTTTCAAGATCAAGCCAAGCAAAAGCACAGCTATAAATTTGGCTCGCTTTGCAATGTCAATTCCGACGTGCGCGCCCAGGCGATTGCGCACAATAAGGAGGTAATTGACTATGGAAAAGCCTTGGATTCTAAATCCATAACCGTCTGGTTATCAGATGGTAGTAACTTTCCTGGGCAGCATAGTTTCAAAACGGCATTGCAAAATACGCAGGATTCCTTGCAGCAAATTTATCAGCATTTACCAAAAGATTGGCAAATGCTGATTGAATACAAACCTTACGAACCCAACTTCTACTCTACGGTTATTCCTGATTGGGGAACGTCGCTGATGTTGGCGGAAGGTTGTGGTAAAAAAGCATCTACGCTCGTCGATTTAGGACACCATTTACCCAATACGAACATTGAGCAAATCGTCGCGGTGCTAATGATGAAAGGTCGTTTGGGTGGTTTTCATTTTAATGATAGCAAATACGGCGATGATGATCTGACCGTGGGAAGTATCAAACCCTACCAGTTGTTTTTGATTTTCAACGAATTGGTGGACGGGATACAAAATAATACGAGCAATAACCCACCGCTGGCGTGGATGATTGACGCAAGTCATAATATCAAAGATCCGCTGGAAGATTTGATTCAATCACTGGAAGCCATTCGGATTGCTTATGCACAAGCATTACTAATTGACCGCAAGGCGTTAGCGGAGGCACGGATGGCAAGTGATGTAAGTCGTTGTCAGGAAATTATGCAAGCAGCGTATCGAACCGACGTGCGCCCATTAGTTGCAGAAGCGCGGCGACGGAGTGGCGGTGCAACTCATCCGATTGAATTTTATCGAGAAGTGAAGGTTCGTAAGCAGTTGGTGAAGGAACGTGGGAAATATTCGCAGGCAACGGGTTTATAAAATTTTATTATGGCAAACACCTTAATCTTCGATATTGGTAAAACGAATAAAAAGTGCTTCCTCTTTGATGAAAATTATCAGGAGATTTGGAAGGAGTACGTTCGTTTTGATGAAATTGAAGACGAAGATGGCTTTCCTTGCGATGACATTCAGGCGATTACCGATTGGGTGAAAACGACTTTTGAAAAACTAACGCAACGCTCCGAACTGAATATCAAAACTGTCAATTTCTCTACCTACGGCGCAAGTTTTGTGCATTTGGATCGTCAGGGGAAAATTTTAACCCCCTTGTATAACTACCTCAAACCTTATCCCAAAAAAATCTTAAAATCCTTTCATAAAAAATATGGCTCGGTAAATAAAATTGCGCGCCAAACTGCCTCGCCCGCTTCGGGTATGCTTAATTCGGGTTTGCAACTCTATTGGTTGAAGCAAACGCAGCCCGAAACGTATCAAAAAATCCATAGATCGCTACATTTTCCGCAGTATTTGAGTTATTTATTTACGGGCATTGCAGTTAGCGATTTTACAAGTACTGGTTGTCATACGAGTGTATGGAATTACGAGCAAACGGAATATAACGCATTGGTTTATGCGGAAGGAATCAATGAAAAATTGCCGCCAATTGTAGCGACGGATACCAGTATTAATAAAAATGCAAACGCACAGTTTTTACGCATTGGCGTAGGCATTCATGATAGTTCAGCGGCACTTCTCCCCTACTTGCG
>JBGCES010000952.1:0-2809 GCA_045106545.1 Saprospiraceae bacterium | reverse complement strand
GTGTGACTTTTACATTTACTTCCTTCGGTCGTGAGAGAAGTTTGCGGTTTTACATTTTAAATTTTACATTAAAATTAGCACTTAACAGCTCTGCCTTTTACTCTTTCCCTTTAGCCCAATAAGGACTGCAATTTCATCGCTACGCCCATATCGCCTTTGATTTTTACTTTCCCAGTCATCACTGCCATCATTGGATTTAAGTCACCTGCTTGTAATTTACCTAAGGTAGCAGCACTAGTAATGATGACGCAATCCGCGTCTTTATCTTCGAAAGAGACCACGTTAGAGTCGCCCGTACCGTCAATGTGGACTACATTGCCATCCAAATCAAATTTGATAGTAGCGTTAATTGGATCAGCATTAGCTGCCATGGTTTCAAATTGTTGTTTCATTGCGGAAGCATCCATGATAGATTAATTTTTTTATGAAGTAATAATATTGAGCCATGGTACGACGAACTTATTGTCTTGCCGTTAATTATGGCTTTTATTTGTGTTAATATTGCCGAAATAATTAATTATTTCAGCCTGCTCTAGTTCTTGCGACAAGATAAGGATTTTTTTAACTTAGGGTAAAAATATCCTATTCGTTAGTCGATTTTAAATATTTAAAGAACGTTTAGCGTTTAAATGTCCTTTATTGTCGAAAAATCATTTAGTCGATCCATTGAACTTACTATTTTGACGTCTAATTATATATCGGGTAACGCTATTAAGTAGGTTGACAGATTTAAGACGTTAGACATTAGACGTTAGAAAATTGATAGCCAACGAGTTATCTAACGTCTAAATTCTAACGTCTATTTACTTATCTATTACACATTATTTTCCGAAATACTTCGGAATAAGCTATCACACATTAAATAATGAATCAAGATACTCAATACCGCATCGCTAAAAAACGGGTAAAACGCAAACGTGGTTTCTTTCGTCACCTTTCTACTTTTATGGTCATCGGTGCGTTCTTTTTTATGCTTAATATGCTCACCGATCCTTTTGACATGTGGTTTTTCTTTCCGATGTTGCCGTGGAGTGTGGGACTTGCTTTTCATTTCTTAGGCGTATTTGTGTGGGGTAAACAAGACGAATGGGAGGAACGCGAAATTGAAAAGGAAATGAAGCGCATAGAGGGACGCACAGGACGCCGTGGTCGCACGGTAGAAATCGATGATTACGAAGAACTGGAATTAGATGATTTGCCACCGAAGCAAAGACGATCGCGAGAATCGCGCTGGGATGATGAAGATTTTGTGTAGTTGAGAAATATTTCTCTTATGACATAAAATCGACAACCTGACTTGTTCACTTGCTGTTTTTAAAGTTAAATTTGTAAAAATTTTTCACAAAAACAACAAGAAAAATGCGTTACTTACTTACTATATTCTCTTTTTTATTGATGGTCGCTTGCGGCGATAGTCCACAAAACGCCCAAGAAGAAGCACAATTTGCTGAACAAAGCGAGGCTTTTGACAAGGTTATGGTTGTTCATGATGATGTGATGCCCAAAATGTCGGATATCAGTCGTGTTCGTCGTACATTAAAAAAACACTTGGATAATCCAGAAGTAGAAGCAACCGTCAAAGCGAAAATTCAGGAAAACATTGATGGTTTAAATCATGCAGACGATGCGATGATGAACTGGATGCGCAATATTCAACAGCCACGTAAATTGCGCAAAGACAAATCACACGATCAGGTGATGACTTACTTTAATGATCAAATGCAGGAAATTGAAAAAGTGCAACGGTCAATGGAAGCTAACATAGCCGGTGGTCAGATGTTGCTATCAGAAATTGAAGGAGAGTAACAAAACGGTTAGGCGTCCATTCATCTACTATAAATTTAAATCTTTAATGAAAAATATATTTTTATTCTTAGTTGCCATACTGGCTCTAACTGCTTGTGGTTCAGAACAATCACCTAGCGATAGTGATCCAAACCAGCCACTACCCGTTTTGGGAAATAAAGATGTCAGCGAGCAAGGAGACACGATTTTTCATACGGTACCAGCGTTTGCATTGACGAATCAAGATAGTCAGCGCATCACTAATGAACAGTTTGCAGGTAAGGCTTATGTGGTCGATTTTTTCTTTACGTCTTGTCCGAGTATCTGTCCAAAGATGCAGCGCGAGATGCTACGGATTTATGATCGCTATCCCGATCAGAAAAATCTGGAATTGGTTTCTTTTTCGATTGATCCGCGCAATGATACGGTAGAACGACTCAAGGAATACAGTGAAAATTTAGGTGTTAGTGCTGAACGGTGGCATTTACTGACTGGTGATAAAGACGAAATTTTTGCGTTAGCTGATGACTTTTTTAGCATCGTGATTGAAGATCCTGAAGCACCAGGCGGTTTGGATCATAGTGGTCGGATATTATTGGTTGATCCAGATGGTAAGATTCGAGCGTTTGTGAGTGATGGAACTCAACCAGAACAAGTTGATATGTTCTTTCCGAAAATTGAAAAATTGCTGAAAGAAATGGAAGGCTAGGTAGTTTGCAGTATTTAAGTTTGTAGTTGCCAATCGTTCGTAGTGAGCGGCTTAGACTATCTTTGATTTTAGATAGAAAAAATAAAAAAGCGGTAGCAAATCTAGATTTGCTACCGCTTTTTTATTAAATCCTTGGAACGTTCACAAATTAATTTGTGAACTTTTTGTGCTGAAAGTGAATGTCGCTCTCATTTTTATGCCGCAATTCTGCGGCACAGGCTATTTTGTGTTTTACATTTTACATTTTACATTTTACATTATCCTTGGATTTTATTTCTTACGTCCAATTAATACGCCGAGTACCAAAATACCGAT
>JBGCES010000951.1:0-2350 GCA_045106545.1 Saprospiraceae bacterium | reverse complement strand
AGATAGAAATACGATATACAGACAACCCGAAGTATTTGCTGCAGAGGCTTGAATCGTATAAGTAGAACCAACATAAAAATCAAGAGAAGTACTAATTAATGGAGCTGACTCATCCATTCCATCGAAAAAGAAAAGTTCATCATCCGCATCCGCTCTAGTCTCTGCTGCGGTATCGCCTGGTTGTAGTCCAAAAGAAATATTGGAAAAGGTAAGGCTTGCGTGGGTTCCCCGATTACTATTGAGATCGGGACAAATTTGTACACTATAATCCTCATTAGCTGCATAATCGCCTTCGAGACCACCACTATCGGTAAAAATACCTTCGCAAGTGGTAATCTGGGAATCTGCTCCCATTCGATAAATAGTAGATTGTGCGTCCGCAGTCTGGAGCACTAATAAGAATAGTGTAAGTAAGAATATAGTCAGTTTGTAGATTTTCGTCATCTGTACCTGTTTTGGAGGATTTCCTGAAGTAACGAGTAACGGTTAACGAGTAACGAGTAACATTACTCCTCTTTTTAGCTATTCATTACCACGAACGTTAGGGGTTGGCAGATTTTTAAATATTACGCAAAGTAAAAATACTTTTAGTATTTCTCTCAGTCGAACAAATTGAATGGTTTTGAAATGTATTTTTTTTGTATGATTTGGAAAATTATAGACAAAAAATTCAATTCAAAACTTAAAAATTTAATTTATTCGGCTGTCAATAAATATATATCAAGCCTTAAACGTCTCTAAAATAAAGTGTGTCTGTGGATTAATAACTTGTCGAATTATAAACAGGTGTGGAAAAAAGAAGTGTAGGGATAGTAGGAGTTAATTGGGTTGATTAGTTCCTAAGATTGATTGTGTTAGTTAACCTATCAACCTTGTCAACTTAATCAACTATTTACTCCTAAGTTGATTAAAATTTTGGTTAAATCTTTTTGCGCTATGATAAACTAGTATTTGATTGGTTTTGGCAATTTTATAGGCAATTGGTCGCTGGGGATCGCGCTGTACGTTTTGCTCTTTTTCTAACTGTAAAATATTGAGCTCGGAAGTGGTTTCTATCGTCACGATCGGCAAATCGGTTAGTCCTTTTTCTTGCGGTTCGTCCGCAATATACCAAGCGTGATCAAGGTAGTAATTCAATCGCTGCAATAAAACGGGGTGGTTTTCTTGTAATTGCTGTAAATATTCTAATTCGTATTTTACTAGTAAACGTTCATCTATATCGGTAGAAAGAGCCGTCGTGTTTTGTGCCAACACTATTCCAGTAATCAATAAAAAACTAATCGTAGTTAGTAAGCGCATAATATATAATGATGTATAGAAGAGGGAAGAGAGACCGTTTTACTGGGGGAGGAGAGAAAGTAAGTTAAAAACTAAAACCTATCTCTATTCTCACTTCTCTGTTCCATTAAAAATATATAACCCACTGATCAGCCGAAGCTTGGATCAATAGAAAGTTTACAAAACGGAATTTTTAGAAAAATTGGTGGCTGAGGTCGCTAGTTAGCTAAATTTTAGCAGGTGCTAATACTAGCAACGTAAATACGTTGGAGAATGATAAACGGGGGAAGGAAGTGAGTGGAAAACAGTGTAACTGGCGTCAAATATAACGAAAGTATTAAACTTTTTCCTACTCTTAGTCAAAATTTTGCTTGCTGAAGAGTTTTAAAAAATAAATTCTCGTTTTTCAAATGATTATTTTCATGAATGAATAGTTTTTATTCAGAACTTAGCAGAGCGATCTCACGACCGCAGGAAGTAAATAATCAATTGAAAAACTCAAAGGAGAAATTATTTTTTAATCCATACTAAAGTGGATTCCCCTTGTTTTGGTTGTTAATATGAAAGTAACGTTATATTTGAAAAAAATATTTTGGAGAAAGTCATTTTATTTATTGCTTCACTATTTTTAATATCTTTTCCTCTTCTCCAAACTGCCACCGCACCAAATAAATCCCCTTTCCCCAATCCCGCGTATCAATCTCCCGATCCACCTGTACGGGCTGTGCGGCAATCTTTTCACTATACATCAATTGTCCATTCACAGCGTAAATTTCCAACTGCGCAATCACTTCTTCCAGCGTGTATAATTTCAATTGCAAAACATCCGTCACGGGATTCGGATAAGGCAACGCAACTTCCGTCAGTTGCTGAATATCTATCGCATCGGCAGCGAATAATTGTCCTTGTGGAACGAGGTGGGACGCGATATTTTCACCACTCCACTCTAACCTTATAACTGCCCCACCGACGGATTCAAAATATTCTAAGCGAATCGGATAACGTTTGCCGCGTTCTAAGGTAATCGTTCCTGTCATTTCCGTCGTTGGTTGCGGCTGCCATTGGTCGATGA
>JBGCES010000950.1:0-7493 GCA_045106545.1 Saprospiraceae bacterium | reverse complement strand
GCTGTTCATTTTTGAATACCATTTTATCTACACTTTTTACCGTAAGTAGGTTGACAGATTTAAGACGTTAGACATTAGACGTTAGAAAATTGATAGCCAACGAGTTATCTAACGTCTAACGTCTAAATTCTAACGTCTATCTACTTAGTACCAATTGTCTAATTATCACCAAATTGATATTTTGCACATAAGTGCGCAAAAAATAGCTCAAATCATGGTGCGAAGGGTAGCTAATTTCGCCAGCGGATAAGGTAGATTGAATCGTAGCGAGTGAGGTACTTACTGCTAAATTATTAATGATTTGTTGCTTTTAGATGTGAAATTTTGGGTGGGAAGTTGTTAGGCTAAAAAAGCAAACGCAGGTGTCAGAGACGACCTGCGTTTGCTTTTATTTTTCAATTTTTAAGAAGTATCTAAGTCGCGCTTTATGAACGAATTATAACCATAAACTACTCACTACTATTCATTCAGCCATTGGTCAAATTCTTCTTCGGTATAGCCTTCGACAAATTCTTCTACTAGGCGACCTAAAATATCTTTTAAATATCTTTTCTCGGAACGCGCGATTTTTTTCAGACGAGATAAATTATCTTCATTACACACAAAAGTGACGCGCTTCGTTGGGTTCGGAGTACTTGTTTTTGCAGCCCTCAGTTCTTCCTGAATAATTTGATCCGAAGTTTGACGAATCAGTGCATCTAAGCCACTCATCGGACGACGCGTACGCTTTTTGGTAGAAATATCGTGTTCGTCTAACCCTTTAGTCAATTTCTTTGCTTTTTCAACGATAGTGTCCTTGAGCGCATCGGCAAAGAGGGTATCCAAATCGGAAGTAAAGTTCTTCCCCGATTTAGTACGTACTTTTCTGATTTTTTTGGCAACGCGTTGCTCCCGTTGTAGTAACGGGCTATCCGTACTAAAATTATCATCTGACGCATCACCAAAAACGCTTTCCAGCCCCGTTGTAAATCTTTTCTTACTCACAATCTATTAATTTAAGTGCAATGACTGAATTAATGAATGATAAAATGAATGAATATGCACTGATAATCAGTTTGATATAATTCAGCAGTTCAATCATTCGACATTTTTCTAAGCATCAGATTTGCGTTCTGCTTTAGCGGAACGTTTCTTTTTAGGTTCAGCTTTCATTCCTGAACGTTCTAAAATTTCACGGCAAAGATTTAGATAGTCTTGTGCGCCAGCACTACGGCGGTTGTATGCAAAAATGTCTTTACGCTGAGCAGGAGCTTCAGCAAGAGAAACATTATCGCGAATCATCGTATCAAATACCTTCTCTCCAAAATATTTTCTAATTGTTTCTACTACGTCCCGATTCAGTACTTTACGGCTATCGTACATCGTAGCAATAACCCCACCGATGCTTAAATTTTTATTTAAGCGGAAGCGAACTTTATCAATAACTTGTTTGATTTTTGCCAATCCCTGAAGCGCTAGGAATTCCGTTTGTAGCGGAATGTAAACGTAATCGCTACTCGTTAGGGCATTTAGCGTAAGCAGACCTAAAGAAGGTGGACAATCAATAATGATAAAGTCGTATTCTTCTTTGACGGGTTCAAACAACTCCCGTAGGATATATTCGCGACCAGCTTCGTTGATTAATTCCATTTCTGCACCCGACAGATCAAGGGTAGAAATAATAATGTCCATATCTTCTTTGTAAGAATAGGGCACTAATTCAGATTCACCGCGAAGGGATTCGTAAATTGTAAATCGTTGGCGTGGAATGCCTAAAGAGACGCTAAGATTTGCCTGTGGATCGAGATCAATCAATAGGACTTTTTTGCCTAGTTCTACTAATCCAGCACCGATGTTAATCGCACTAGTTGTTTTTCCGACACCACCTTTATGGTTTAACAGAGAGATAATTTTTCCCATGTAAATACTTAGTTTTCTCGTTTAAAAATACAACTGATCGTTGCAATTTTTCCAAGTAGTAATGTTTGTTTTGTGAGCAGCTAGAAGGAATCAGTAAATTGTAAAATGCTTACTTTTATTGTTCCTTAGTGTTGCCGAAATTATTAATTCAACACTTGAAATTTAGAATTGACAATTTTTTCTATATTTTTCAAATAATACAAAAAATCCTCATTTCTAAATCGTTGGATTAATTATTTTGGCGATCCTTACTCACAAAAATAATTTTTTTCCTTAGATTCCCAAGTCGGCACAACACATTATTTGTTAACATTCGTAAATAACATAGCATGTCGTTTCGATGCAAATTGGGCTACTTTTTGAGTAGAAGCAAACTTTATTCCATTTATGTTTAAAAATATAGATATGAATGAGTTTGGTAACCAGCGCTTTATTTCGTTTTATGAATAAAAAAACAAAATTTCCAATATTAATAGATTCACAAATTGTGTTGCGAGGACCTGAACGCGAGTGGGCAAAAACTATCTATCAAATCATTGATGAGCAACGGGATTATTTAGGCGAGTGGCTGCCTTGGGTAGAAAGAACGACTTCGCTGCAATACATTCGCACTTTTTTACGAGAGTCTATTTTATTCAATGCGGGAGGACAACGATTTACCACTTTTATTTTTTATGAAAATCAATTGGTTGGCTCGATTGGCTTTGTTCGAGTGGATAAGCAGCATCAATGTGGAGAAATCGGGTACTGGTTGCACCGTGATTTTCAAGGAAAAGGAATTATCACTAAAAGTTGTCGTGGATTAATAGCACACGGTTTTCGAGTTTTGAATTTACAACGTATTGAAGTTCGCATTTTAGCCGGTAACGATTCTAGCATGCCGATTCCGTTAAAGGTTGGTTTCCAACATGAGGGTACTTTACGAGCAGCTGCGAAATTATACGAACAATTTTACGATGTGAATTTATTCGGTATAACTCGTAAAGATTGGGAGAGCAAAAATTTGTGATGATTTATCTTTCACAAGGACAAGGCGTTTAGTCTTATCTGTAGCCCTGAATGAGCGGGGGATAAGCTTTCTTGATTTGTTTTTTGTTGAGGAGTTTGTCCCAAATTTTTAGGTAAAATAATATGAAAAGTAGTTCCTTGTTTTGGCGTACTGGTCAGATTAATTTTTCCATTTAAGCGGCGAAGAATTTTTTTACAAATCGCTAATCCTAATCCACTTCCTTCTGCATTCCTACTATTTAGACGGCGGAACATTTCAAAAATATAATTATGGTAATCAGGAGCAATTCCAATGCCGTTGTCACTGATATTAAATTGGAAAAAATCTCTTGTCTCTTGACAACTGATTTGGACTTCTGGGCAATCTGATTCGTTGTATTTTAAGCCATTTTCAATTATATTTTTAAATACCAAATGTAGATAACCTGCGTTTGAATAAAGAACAGGTAAATCTCCATAAGTAACTGATCCTCTTTTAGTTGCAATTAAAGGTTGAAGCGACTTTAGCGTAGATTCCATTACTTCATTTGTATCTACGTAAGAAAAGAACACATCTCTTTCATCCAGATTAGAGTATTCAAAAATATCCGTAACGAGATCTGCAATTTGTCGAGTATTATTTGATACAAATTGGAAATACTCTTCGGTGTCATGGTCTAAGTGATCGGCTAGTTTTCGCTTAATTAAGGTCGTAAAGCTGGCAATGTTGCGCAAGGGTTCTTTCAAATCGTGGGAAGAAATATACGCGAAGCGTTGCAACTCTGCATTTGCATCAGCGAGGGCTTCATTTGTTGTTTTTAATTCGTGTGTTTGTTGGGCTACTTTAGATTTTAGCTCTGTTTGATATTCCCGATTCATGCGCGTAATGCGGCGGTATAATAACCCTAAAATAAACAGTAAAATTATCCCAGAAACGATTAAGGTTGACCAAGCATTATCGTTCGATTGCTGTAGTTGTGATACTGGATTGTACAGTTGTTGTAGGGCAAAGTTATTTTTGTAAGCAGTAGTCAGCGAATGCTGATATTTTTTATCAGCGGTCTGCAGGACAGGGATCGCAGTTTGGTATAATTTAACCGCTTTTTTATATTGTTTTAGACCCTGATAGCGTATTGCCATTTGTAACTTCCACTGCGCTAATAGTAGCTGATCGTTACTCAATTCTAATGTAGGCAAAGCAGCATTTAGATAATTACCCGCCGCTACATATTGCTCTTGTAAGTTTGCGACTTCCCCTAATGATAGGCGCGTCTGTGCAAGCGGAATATTCTGGTGATGAGTAACGTAAACTTTTTCAACTTCCGTTAAATATTGGGCTGCGTGCTGATAATTACCGAGCTGTAAATAAATATTTCCAAGCTTTCCTTGCGCTTTTGCCAATTCTAACGGCAATCTGTGGTGGTGAGCGATTTGCCAAGCATCAGTTGCATATTGCAAAGCTGCTTCTGGATCTTGAGGTAACTGTTCTTCTACAATCTGATTGAGTAGGTGGAGTTGTTGGTGCAAATCCTCCGTCAGTTGAAGCTGAGTAGTAAGTGAATCTATCGTTGCTGCTTTGGTCGTTCCATATGATAGCACTATCAATAGATATAAATAAATTTTTCTGGTAATAATCATGACTCTATTAAATATCTCAAATTTGATTATGATGCCTATAAATGGTTACATTTAAGTTATTAGGCGGAATTAGACATAAGTTATTTTTTTTTGAGATTTCCCAAAATCATCACGTAACTTCCTTTCAGTCAGTTACTTAGCTGATTTCAGCAAATCAAAATAATTTATATCTAATTTTTATCCGCCACTTAAGACATTAGAAACCTGTATCAGCATAGACCCTAGTCTGCTGAAAACAATAGGTTTAAACAGTATTCAATTGGTGTAATAAAAAGAGTGAGCCGATGAATTAATTATCTATCTGAATTCTATAAAAAGGTGGACTGGTTTAAGATGTTAGATGATTGATAATCAATTACTTATCTAACTTATAATATAGTTCTACCTAATTAAGATTCTTTAACAAATTACGTAAAGGAGTTAGTCAAAACGTTCTCAGCGTTATCCTGCGGTCGCTTATTCAAACAATTTTATGTCTAACAATTTATCTAAGAACGATATTAAATAATTAAAAAATAAGTAGGAAAGGGACAGCTGTGCGGTAAATGTATGCGGAGGAATGAATGATTAAGCAAGCCTTACAGAGGACGTATTTGTCTCTATCCTTTCCTCAAAGATGATAGGATAGAGCGGGAGTTCCATTTTAGAAATGTAAAAATTGTGACGTGCTTTTTTATAAATAAAAAATAAATATTGTTGTATAAGTAGTTGATAGTTAGATTTTTAGATCGGATAAGAGTGCGGAGTTTTTATTATAATAATTAATTATTGAAAGCCAATTAGAGAAAATAAAATTGTAAAATCATTGAATTACAGTTCATTCTTTTTTATAAATCGCCTATCCGATATATCTAACTAATTTTCATACTAAAAATGGATAATTGTGACGGTTTATAAACCCTCAAATTTGTACAAAAAATGTTATTGCTATGTATTGGTTATACGTTACAAATTTAGCCAGTAAGTTAATTTAGCGACTAAGGCACGGTTGCGGACGCCCCAAGGTTCGATTAAATAATTGTCGGTATAGACCAAAAAGAAGTCTGAAACGGGTTTGAATCTCCATTGAAAACGGGCATTGATATTGACGTTTTCTTGTTGATTATTGTATTGAATAAAGGTAGTGAAGAAGAGCGATTTGGAGAAAGTTAGTTCAATACGTGGACCAAATAAATATAGATTTGCCGTTTCAAAAGGCGCATCTAATCGTACATGATTATAGGTGTAATCTAATGAAATTGTGCCGTAGGGCTGGATTTGATAAGAAAAACTCCCTTGCAATCCTGCGCGGAATCCGCCGAAAAACTGCCCAACCGTTGGTTCTACTCGCCAGTAAAATTGTTTGCGCTGATCGGAGTTATAACTTCCACTCAGTAGCGTATATTGATAACTTGTTCCTTCCGGAAGAAAAACATCTTCCTCCTGAATTCGAGTAGGGTCAAAGTCATCTAATAGCAGAATGTTGTTGTACTCTAATGAAAGTCTTCCACGCGTATTATTTCTAAAGTTTAATGACCAAGAAAGTTCTGCACTGCGTTCTGTGACATCGCCTTTTGTCAAATAGTCGGCATCTGTTTCCGAAAGTTGACGAAATTCACGGTAGTCTAGTTGCAAACTATGTCGATTGAGAATGCCACTTTCTGGATAGAAGTAGTATTCTACCTCTGGGCTGATAAAAAAGAAATCGCTACGGGGCACGAAACCTACCTCGGCATTAAATCCTTTTCCAACTTGTCGTTGAGCAAATTCAGCGCGAATGCGGCGCGTGATATACTGTATATTTCCACCCAAAGTATAGTTCTGATCGGTCTCTTCAGGCGAGAAACTATGGTGGTAAAAGGTTTTTCCTTGCCAGGTGTTATCGGCAGAAGCTAGGCGATATTCTACACCTGCTAAACGATTATAAGGGTTGTAAATTTCACTTGTATCTACGCCATTGATCGCTTGCTTGTTGATTAAAATAGCTGAAATATTAGACCGCGCAAAGACTTGTTGTTGAGCGGTGGCAACGGTGTAATTGAAACTAGGGATTCCTGCATCATCTTGTTTTGCAGTTTGCATATTTAGCAATCCCACGCGCAAATTCTTATTGACTTTACCACTCAAACGCGCACCATATAAGATCGGATTCTGTACCGTTTCGTCGGTTAAGGTGTCCGTCGCAATTCCGATGCGGCGAGTAAAGAAAGGATTAATACTATTACTTCCAAAACTACTAAAAAGGTCAGCGTTTTCTAAAAAAAACTGTCTCCGCTCAGGGAAGCGAATTTCAAAACGCGTTAAATTTGTCACCTGCCGATCTACTTCTACTTGCGAAAAGTCGGGATTAACAGTCAGATCTAAGTTCAAACCAGAGGTAATAGCAATTTTTGCATCTCCACCAAAGCCAAAATTACCATCGGCTTGGGTTTGATTTTCATCTTCATAATCGCGGGTTACACTTCCTGCGACGTAGGGGATAATCGAAACATTTTTCCCAGGTTTTTTCAGTGGTTGATCCCAGACTATTTCACCCATATAGTTCAAATCCATAATGATTTGATTACGAGGAATGGGAGTCCAAGTCGATAGCTCGTTCAGTTGTGTATCGTTCCGATAGCTATTAAAACGCCAGCGCGTCCCGCCTTCTTGATAACGTAGAGTCTTGAATGGAATCGACATTTCCGCCGTCCAATAGTCGTCGTATATTTGTGCTTCTCCAATCCATTTATTATCCCAACTTGCGGCAAAATCGCCTCGTTGGCGACCGCCATTAGAAATTAATGCCTCGCGTCTTACTCCTAGTGGGTTGATTCCAAAAAGGAAAGCATTGTTTTGATCATTAAATGTATCAAATAGGATACTAATATTATCGTTGCCAGAGAAATTGTAGTCGCGTCGCATGGAAGGAGTGACGTATTTTTTTCCATTCGTATGGCATTTTATGCCTACATAGACGTTCTGTTCATCATAGGTAAGGTAAATTTCTG
>JBGCES010000095.1:0-8974 GCA_045106545.1 Saprospiraceae bacterium | reverse complement strand
AAAAGTGTCTAAAAGTATCGAAAAACGCTCCTTTTTCCTCTATTGTCATATATGTTAAATTAGAGTGCGAACCGCTGGCGTAACATAGGGTGTATTTTGAAAATACGCCCTATGTTCAACGGATTTGACCCACTACCATTTTCTCTACTAATATCCAGTTTTAACAATCAATAATCATGAAAAACGTAATCGATAATATAGCAACACCTCAACTAACAACGGATGAATACGTAGATTTGGTAAATAGAGTGTACACCTGGGGTTATCCGCTTATTTTGATGGATTTGACTAAAAAAATCAGCACCAATACCACAGGCTCGGTTAAAGATAGTGCTTTAGGAAAAGCCCCCATTAATCAGGTAGCTAGAGTACGTGCTACTCCAACGGCTGATTTCACTTCGGTTGTAAAACCCAACGTCGATACCTATTACACCACGTCATGGCTGGACTTGAGTGATGGACCGTTAGTATTGGAAGTTCCTCAAACGGAACGATATTACCTACTTCCTTTGCTGGATGCTTATTCTAATATTTTTGAATCTATCGGAACTAGAACTGGATATACAGAAGAGAAGTATTTCTTTTTTATTAAGGGACCAAACCATGTTGATGTAAACCCTCAAGGAAATCATCAAGGGCGTTTTCATATCATTCAAGCGCCTACTAATATGGTTTGGATGTTGGGAAGGGTCGAAGTAAAAGGTTACGCGGATGGTGTGAAGAACGTTTATCCCATTCAGGATAAGATTCAAATTGTGCCTTATCAATACTACGGAAGCAGCTACACGCCTCCTGCGGGAATTACGGATTCCGACAATGATAATATTAACCCCGTAGAATATATCGCAGATATGAGAATGACCGCCTTTTTTTCGCAAATGGCTGAACTCATGAACGATAATCCGCCTGCCGATTATGATATGGAAATCGTGCAGCAAATGAAGCTAATTGGTATTGAAAAAGTAGATGGAAAGTATCAAAGCTTTTTCTCGGAAGAGAAACTACCAACTGGAGTTCGCTTGCAGACCCAGACTATTCCCTACAGTGCTGGAGAAAATTGGAAAGCTTGGTATAATAGCAACAACACGGCAGAAATTAAAAATGGTTGGTCGATTCAAATTCGGGGTAAAGGAAGGTATAAAGACCATTATAACCTACGTGCCTACCAAGCCTACACGGGCTTAGGGGCAAATCTACCCGAAGATGCGATTTATCCTACGCTGACTTCTGGCAGTTACGGTAGCACTTTGGACAGTACCAAAAACTATACGCTTACCTTTTCAAAAGACGCTCTACCTCCCGTGCATGACGAATCATTTTGGTCACTTACCGTCTATAATAACAATGGTTATTTAGTGAAAAATTATTTGCATCGTTACGCACTAGGTAGTAATACGAAAGCGATTCAAAACGAGATAGACGATGGTAATGTAACGATTTATATTCAAGCGGAAAAGCCAGATGATGACTCTGCTCTTTGGTTGCCGATTACAAATATGGATGATCCAGGTTCGGCTACTAGCACTGAGTTTAGTTTGACACTTCGTTTATATTGGCCCGAAGACAAGGCATTGGTGTGGTCACCTCCTGAATTAGAGGAAGTCGAGTAGTGTAAATGTGGTGTAAATGTGGTGTAAAGATAGCTTGAAAGTTGTTCTCGTCATTCGAGCAAACTACATTTGGACAACTTTTAAATCGCACTCGGCGCAACGCCAAATCGCTCTTTAAACTTAGCAGAAAAATAGCGATCATCGTTGAAACCAACCAATAGTGCCACTTCACCGACATTGCCCTCTTTGTTTTGTAATAATTCTTTAGCATGGTCTAGCCGAATATTGCGAACAAATTGGACAACGGTAGAACCAGTCAATGCTTTTATTTTTCTAAATAACTGCGAGCGACTAATGAAGATTTTACTGGCTAAAGCTTCGATGGAAAACTGAGGATTTGCCATTTCTTCATGAACCAATAAGCTTACTTTTTTAATAAAGTCCTGATCAATTTGGGAAAAACCAGCTTCTGACTGCGGAGCTTTTGTCACCACGCCGTGACTGTATTTTTCTTGCAAAATCTTACGGATTTCGATTAACTTTTCAATTCTGATGAGTAGTTCTTCAGTATTGAAGGGTTTGGTTAAATAGGCATCTGCTCCCGTTTTTAAACCTTGAATCTTGCTTTCTAGCGCAGATTTAGCGGTTAATAAAATGATGGGAATATGCGATGTCAATTCTATGTTTTTTAATGCGTGTGTGAGTTCATACCCAGTCTTCTTCGGCATCATTACATCAGATACGATGAGATCGGGAATGAACTCTTTCGCGCGCTCAATGCCTTTTTGACCATTTGTTGCTTCAATCACTTGGTATTCCTTGTGGAGCGATGCTTTGATGAAATTTCGTAGTTCGGCATTGTCTTCTACTAATAATAGCACTGGACGTGGATCGTTTTCGTTTGGTGGCTGGGGTTTGTCTTTTTGAGCAGTTTTTGAATGTTCATTTTTTAATAAAACAACTTCTGCTGCTGGAATTGATGTGGCAATTTCGGTAGCATTATCTTCTTTAACTATTGCTAAGTTCTGGGTAGTTTTTGCGACCATTGGGATGGTAATAATAAAGGAAGATCCCGTTTCCTCCGAACTTTCTACGGTAATTGTTCCAGCCATTAATTCCGTCAATTCTTTCACCAATGCCAAACCGATACCTGTGCCTTCTCCTTTACGCGTATGTGAACCATCGACTTGATGAAATCGGTCAAAAATATGCGGTAGTTGCTCCGTAGGAATGCCGATTCCCGTATCTTGCACACGGATAAGGAGTTGTTTTTCCGATTGATTTGGCGCAGCGGGAAGTTGTCTGATTTTTAAAATAACCTTTCCTTCCTCCGTAAATTTTAATGCATTAGAAAGTAAGTTAAAAACGATTTTTTCCAACTTATTTTTATCAAAAAAGAAACGATCGATTTCTTCTTCCGCTTGCAAGTTTAGACGGATTCCTTTTCTATCAGCAAGTAACAAAAAGGATTGAAAAATGGGTTGAATCACTTCAAGTACATTTCCTCGACGGAGATCCAATTTCATTTTTTTACCGTCGATTTTGGCAATATCGAGCAACTGACTGACCAGATGGAGTAATTTCTCTGCATTATTTTTGACCAAAGTTAGTTTATGACCCCATTCCTTTTTTTCCACCTTTTCTTTTTTCAAAAGCTGTCGTACGGGTTCTAAAATCAAGGTAAGTGGCGTGCGAAATTCGTGGGTGATATTGGAAAAAAAGCGAGAAGCGATATCCATGCGCAGGCGTTGTTCCGTATTTTGAATTTTGGCATTCATGCTGGCCTGCATGGCAGCATTGCGCTCTTTCAGAATTTTTTGAAAACGATAGGCTAATGCGATAGTCATCATAAATACCATTCCAACGTTGGTCACTAAGGAAATTTCCCACTCTCCTGGATCGTTGGTAAAGTTTACGATAATGATACGATGAATAACAATAACAACGGGCAGTAAAATACCGATGCTATAAACGATAGCTAATCGATCTTTGGTAAAAATCAAGTAAATCAAACAACTGAACAACGAACCAAAAACGCCCGCAAGTACGAGTTGACGCATGGAAAACCAATAGGCTGCGAGTTCAGAAGGAATTATCCTAAAGAAAACACCGAGTATGGATAGTACGACAAATCCCCAGATTGCCACCCCCATGATTTGATGTACGCGCGGAAATTTAACTTTTGTATTAATAAAAACCCGCCCAAATTGAAATACCGCGAATACATTAATCATCCGCATAAAAGTTACCCAAAGTATCTTTGCTAATGGACTATTCTGAAAAAAGGAAGTAAATACTTCGTTTTTAAATTCATAAGGAATGGCAAAAGCAATCAGCGTAATTTGAAAGAGAATAAACCACAAATAAACCTCGTCCCGAAACCATAAATAAAGCAGCAGACCAATAATGAATAAGGCGAAATTAGCCCCACTCAGCAGAATATGCGGAACGGTATTAAAATCAAGGGTACGAGGTTTTATGATCTGCTCATGGCTGAGTAAATGCAAATCCACTTTCAATCGGCATGCTTCACCTTTAGATAATTTGATCCACATCTCCAAAGTATCGTTCTGTGCTGATGCTAGGTGAATCAGCGAAGGATTTAAAATAGTTGAAAAATCTCTTTGCGTACTATTGAGTCGTCCACCTGAATATCCGACCCATTTATTGCCATCAGAAGCTCGCTGAATATGCGCTTCGACGGATTTAAAAGTAAACTCAGAATCCCAGCAATTACCATTTTGAAAAAGGGCTAATCCGAATGTGTCAATAGCAACAGCTGAACTAATCCGTAGCCTGAACCAATAATTGTAATGGCTTTGCAAATCAAAAGCAGGATTTTCGGAAAGATCGAATAGGTTAGCATCTTTCAACCTTTGAGCAGAAAGGTCTGCTGTTGAAAGCGGTTCTTGTCCTTCTTCTATTATCCACTTCAATTCTGGTAAAATGATCGTGCTATTTAGTTGCTCTATTCGATATTCGAGCGCAGGCGTAGAAGATATTGCATTGTCTGATTGACAAAACAGCAATAAATTAGGAAAAACAGCAAGCAGTACAATTAGGAGGGTTAAATTCTTCACAAATCACGTAAAATTTAGATCAAGACCTTTATTGTCGAAAGATAATTTTTTTTGGTGATATTTCCATAAACACCACAGCATACTTACAAATCTTTCAAAAAAGCGTTCCTTTAGATATGCTTATACAAAAATACTTGTCCATTTTTCGGTTGCAGGCAAAATTGGAAGTGTAGATATTTGTTGAAAAAATAATAATAATGACTACTTTCAAATCTTATCATCAGCAAACTGCACCTTTATTGATCGCCAATGTCTGGGACGTCGCGAGTGCTAAAACGGCGAAAGAATTAGGCTTTACCGCCATCGGAACATCCAGTGGAGCGATGGCGACCATGCTCGGCTATAACGACGGCGAAGAAATTAGTTTTGAAGAACTTGAATATCTCGTCAAGCGAATTACTACAACGGTGAACATTCCTCTTTCGGTCGATTTGGAAGCGGGATATAGCCGAGATCCACAGCAAATTGTAGCGCATATTCAGCTATTGGCGCGACTGGGAGTGAAGGGAATAAATTTAGAAGATAGCCTTGTTTTTGGCGAGCGAAAGATGGTGAATGCAACCGAATTTTCGGACTTGATAAAGCAGATAAAAAAGGGCTTGCTTGCACAGCAAATGGAAATCTTTCTAAATATTCGTACCGATACTTTTTTGCTAAATCTACCTGATGCTTTGCCTGAAACAATAGAACGAGCACAATTATATCAATCAGCTGGCGCAGATGGATTATTTGTTCCGTGCATAGAACAAGTATCTGATATTCAACAGCTTGTGCAACAAGTTGATTTGCCTTTAAATGTAATGTGTATGCCTAATTTACCCGACTTTTCGACTTTGCAACAACTGGGCGTAAAGCGCATCTCGATGGGAAATTTTGCGTTTAATCAAATGCAACAGCAACTTAAAAAATCTTATCAAGACATTTTACACAACCGTTCTTTTCAATCTATCTTTGCCTAATGTCGTTTTCGTTCGTACGAAACCTCTGGTTTTATCTTATTTTTTTGACGCTGAAGGACGCAGATTTTTATGATGTAAGTAGGTTGTGAGCGGCATATAAATCCTTCGTAACTCCTTTTCAATTTATATCTAATGCCCATCACTTCACAAACAAAAATTGATGCTTTTTACCAAGCACTTTTGGAACGCAATACCGCTTACGTAGGCGTATTTTTTGTAGGCGTCAAAACAACTTCTGTGTTTTGCATCGCGACCTGTCGCGCACGTAAACCTAAGAAAGTAAACACCGAATTTTTTGCCACTTTCGAGGAAGCCTTACAGCACGGTTACCGACCTTGTAAAGTTTGTAAACCCACCGAAAATGCTGAAGAAGTACCCGAACGCATTGCGCAAGCGATCCAATTGGTCAAAGATTTTCCAAAAGAAAAAATTTCGGATGAACGCTTACGTACGGAAGGCATTGCTCCCGAAACGGTGCGACGTTGGTTTAAAAAACATTACAATTTGACCTTTCATGCTTTTCAGCGCATGTATCGCATCAACAACGCTTACAAAGAATTAAAAGACGGTAAAAAGACAACGCAGACCGCTTTTGAACAAGGTTACGAAAGCCTGAGCGGATTCGGTTATACCTACAAAAAACTCGTAGGACAATCGCCCAATAACAGTAAAAAATCAACTATTTTACTGCTCCATCGCCTGACTACGCCACTTGGTCCTATGTTAATTTGCGCCAGCGAACAAGGCGTCTGTTTATTGGAATTTACCGATCGAAAAATGCTTGAAACGGAATTGGGTGACTTACAAAAACGGCTATCCGCCAATATCTTAATTGGCGAAAACGCTCACATTCGGCAAGCCAAACGAGAAATATCCGAATACTTCGCAGGCAATAGAAAAGTATTTACGACTCCGTTGCACACGCCAGGTACGGCATTTCAAAATAAAGCATGGCAGACGCTGCAATCAGTCGCTTATGGCGAGACGATAAGTTATGGCGCATTAGCCACTCAGATGACTCCCAAAAGCAGCGCCCGCGCCGTTGCCCATGCGAACGCGCACAATCGTTTGGCGATAATTATCCCTTGTCATCGGGTGATTGGGAAAGATGGCACGTTGCGTGGCTATGGCGGCGGATTGGAGCGAAAACGGTGGTTGATAGAGTTTGAAAAGCGAAAAAAGTAGCTCTTACTTCTTCTTTAACCAATTTCCAAACAACTCCTTAAACGTATCAAACTCCTGTCGATAACTCAATCCCGTACCAAATTGCAATTCTGTACCCGTTGCAAAATCTTGGTCGAGCCGCTGATAGAGGCGTAATTTAAGCGTTCTGTTTTCGTTGAGGATGTATTCAATAATAAAATCATTGCCGAAGAAAGCTCCATTGCCTGGAAGCACTCCGCCGCTACTATTACTACCATTTTGTAGATCAACATTACCGCCAACGACGACAGAAAGTTTATCGTTGAAAATATTGGAGCGGATTTGTGCCTGCACTTCATTTCCAAAAGTAGAAAATTGGTCAATTGAGGTCGTACCGTCATAGCGACTGTAAGCAAAATCAAAGTCCACGCTCCGGATAATATTGCCATCCACTAGTACATCAGAGAGCAATTCCGTAGCAAGAATAGACAACTGACTAGACAACATTTCAGTAATCGTATTGAAAGCTAAGTCGCCCGCTGCGAAGTTAAAATCTGATGGTAAAAACTGTCCTAAAACGATCAGTCCGAACACCTGACGGTTCAATTCATTTTGGTCGGCGACGAGCGTACGCATTTTTGTTTCAACGTAGCTACTAAGTTGTCCATTAAGATCTGGAAAAATAATATTAAAATTAATATTAGGTTTTAATAAATCGCCACTCAAATTCATCCCTAAATCAACGCTAGTCGGACGGTTTGCTGCGCGTTGAATATTCGGATCAGCACTTTGCAAATACTCTTGGATAAAATTAGCAATGGGCGTACTCAGATTTTTATATTCTGCAACGAGGTTAATTTGCGCGTTATAAGGATCACCATTCCAACGGATTGTGCCACCTTCGCGCACTACAAATGGTTTATTTATAAAGTTTAATAACGTAAACAAATACTCCCCTTCCGCTATTTCGAAATCACCGTACATACTGAGTTCTCCTCCACGTGGTACAACGATTTGAATATTTCCATTACCGCGTCCTTTGATAATGTCACCCGCCTGTTCATCAAAAATCATTTCCGCGCTGGCTTCGTCCGTAATGGTCAAATCCATCCGAAAACTTAGCCCTTTCAATTCGCTAAAGAAGCCCGCCGTGCGTTTCTCTTCTAGATCATCTTTAGGTTTGTCTTTATCAACAAAACGAATAAAACTTACTTCACCCGTTTCGTTAGTAGAAGAGAGTGGAATAAATAATTTTGAACCTCGCCCTGCCGTGACATCTGCTTCGATATTGGGACGTTGGAATGTACCCGTAAACTGTACCGTCCCTTGTCCGATTGCCTTACCGTAATAGATTGAATTATCTCCTTTTTGAGTATCTAATCCTATAAATTTCTCAGTCGTAACTGTTGCATTAAATCCCCACTTTTTTAGATGGGTATGCGTCAAACCACCCATAACGTAAGCTTCATTACCTGCTCTATCTCGAATAATTCCGCCCGTAGCATTTACCATAAAGTTGTCAATCGTAGCAGTATCGTCGTTTACAAACATCCGCAAATTCAGGTAATCCAGGGTTACTGCCGTCTCGTAGAGCCGCAGTTTTCCCGTTGAATTAGGTTGTTTAGGTTGACCAAAAAACTGCGCATCAATGTCAAATTTTCCAACGGTATTTGAGATAGCATCTCCGATAAAATATTCTAAAATATCTACTGGATATTGTTGAACATCCAGATCAAAGTCCAAGTAGTTAGCACGTTCAGAATCGGCAGTAGATTCCGATTGAAAATTAGGTAAATTATAAGTGCCTGCCAGTTTCAATTGCATATCGCCCTTAGCAATTTCTAATCTAGCTTTCGCCTTACTCCGTATCGTCTCCGCATCCGCTTTCAAGCCAACTCGACCGAAATAGTCATCATTGATAAATAAAGAATCCATCGTGGCGCGTACGGTAAGGTCGTTTAACTTGAATACATCCTCAGCAGTTATATTAAAGTTGAAGCGTCCTTGAAAGTCAAGTTTTGGAAATACCCACACCTCATTTAAAAAACCAAAATCCATGTTATTCAATGCTAACGATAAGCCTGATTCACCGTAGCTTTCTATAAACACTTGCCGTTCTCCGTCAGTCAATTCGAAATTATTGGTTTCCACTTTTCCTTTCCCAAAACGAATATAATTGTCTTTTTCAATCGTCCAATTGTCCGAACCCAACGCGATATTGGAATCCGTAGTTGAATTAAAA
>JBGCES010000949.1:0-6722 GCA_045106545.1 Saprospiraceae bacterium | reverse complement strand
GGGCGGAATTAGACACAAGTTATTTTTTTTAAGATTTTCTAAAATTGCCATATAACCTCCTTTTAGTCAGTTACTTATCCAATTTTAGAAAACCCAAATGACTTATATCTAATTTTAACTCGCTACTTATAAAAGTATAGTAGATGAAGATGAAAAATCAAGATTAGCTATCTAAACTCCCAACCGATTCTCAGTAGAGTACGATTCAAAATCAGGTTGAAGCGGGTCTCAATAGTGTTACCAAATTGGTCAAAGTTTATATTTTCACCTTTGGTAGTTTGTAAGTACTGGGTTAAACCGATCGTAAAGCGACTCTTTTTGCGTCCTGCAAAATGAACACCGACTTCGGGCATTAGCATAATTCCACCTGAATGTTGGCCATTAAATCCATCTTGTAAGGCAAAGCTGTAACCTAATCGTCCAGCAGCATATAGACGACGGCGTTTTTGCGTCAAATAGTAACGTCCATAGGCGAAGACGGGTAAAAAATGTGTTTGTAACCATAATCCTGAAGGGTAGGAATCATTAAAATATATCCCAGTTCCAACTCCTGCTGCAATACGAGGTGTGATTCTTTTTCCAAAAACGTAATCTAAATGAGTTGTATTGCCATCAAGTGGATTGAGTATAAGGGTTAGCGATGCCGTTTGAAAAAATCCAGAATTATAATGGAAACGCCGATTTTTGAAGAGTTGAATATCGTCAGGAATACGATAATATCGCTCCATAAAAGCTTTTTCAACTGTTACAGTATCTTTAGTAACAATTTTTATGGAAAGTTGTAATTCATTTTCATCTACGATTTTACCTTGAAAAATGGAACCATCATAATAATAGACGAGTGCTCCCGATTTGAGAATGCCTTGAGCGGCAAGAAGAGAAGGGAAAGCAAATAGTAAAAAAAATAAAAGTTTAGGTAGTAACATAGCTTTATAAAGGTTCTAGTGAAGAGTGATCAGTTACTAGAGATTAGATGTGAAGCGATGCTTTTCTAATCTCTAGTAACTAATAAACTGATAACTTTCTTCTAGAAATCAATTTGACTCACTAAACCTAAGTCCGTTCCACCTTGTACTTCGTACTGACCTAAGCCATTCGGACCAGCGATTAATACCATATCTGAACGGGTAGGATGTGCAATTACATCATAGGCTTCGATATTTTTATCGTGCTTGATCAACGCAATATTTCTTCTATCCGAAGCATCAAAAATTTTCAAACCATTAGCACCTTCACCTACAAATAGCCGATCGCCAATCAACGTTATTCCGTATGGGCTTTCCATGGTGATCTCTTGAATAGACTGTGGAAACTGAATATCATTAATGTCTAAGACAACCAATGCATTTTCATCACCTGGGCAATTAGAAATATCACCTGTGCGTAGCGTAACGTAAGCTACATCACCATCAGGATAAACTGGATCACAACTTGTTGCATGCCAGAAAGAACCCGCTTGCTGTGGGTTAGATAAATCTGCAAGGTCGTAAATATCTACGGATTGACGCGTACCAACGAATAATCGATCTTGGTGTGGAAATACGGTTTCCATATCCCAACCTGTCTGATTTTTATTTAACAATTCAAATTTACCAGCATCAGAGAAGGTTGATAATTCGGAGCGACTCACCACGTAAACATGTTCTTTGTAATAAGTGATTCTATTGACCGAACCAACGCTACTATTACTACTTCCTGCAAAAGAAGAAGGTACGGCAGATTCAGGAATTAATCTTTGATTAAAATCGAAATAGAAGAATTCTTGCTCTCCTGCGGTGATAAGATTGTAAATATTATCGTCGGGATCTAATTCTTCCGTTACACGTTCAAAATCAAATCCAATTAAGGTTCTGCCGTCATTATCAGCAAACTCTTGTGCAAAAGCATTTTCAACGCGGTCAACTAGGGTTGGCTGTTGTAGATTACTAATGTCAATTTTTACCATATCGTAGTGACTTTCTGCGTAAACGATATTGTTACGTACAAAAAATTCGCGATTGAATGGAATGTTAATAAACGAAGTGGGTACTGGGTTTTCAGGATTGCTGTTATCGATCACGTGGATTCCTTTACCTTCTTCTCCCACTAGTAGCACATCCGCTGAGGTGAAAATTTTACCTGGATTGATTACTTCTTGAACTTCACCAATCAACGGTGTCGAGCGAATTTCATTTAAGTCACCATAGAGTGCGGTTGCTTTGGTATAAGTCACTTCTACGCGCGTCAGATCTTTGGAACAAGAGGAAAGTAATAGCCCAATCGGCAAGAGTAGGAATAACAAGCTTTTCATAACTTTTTTAAATTATATAGTTAAATAATGGATGTCGGTGTTGGGAGGTAAGTACATTAAAGAACGGATAACCGTACTAATGGTTGGTTTATCCTTCAATTTACGAGAATCTAACGAAGATTCAAAGTGCGACATTTTATCTTAACATAAAAAAGAACGAAAAAGAGAAAAGAGTAGCAGTAAGAAAATAAACCGCATCATGGAGTTGAATTAGAAATGGATTGAAAATTGTTCGTAATTGTTTTATAAGTTGTTTGGATGTGGGCTAAAAATTTCAAAACTCATTACATTTTCGCAACTTCCAAACTACATGCTAATATGAATTACAAATTACTCTTTCCCACCTATCGCAATCGTTATCGCTTCATCCGCGATTGCTTGCAAGCGTTTGGTGAGCAACGTAGTTTCGGACGTGTTTTAAATTTAGGAACAGGCGAAGGCGATTATGATGCAATGATTGCGCCTTACGGCAAAAAATTAATGGCTTGCGATATCAACGCGCAAGATATTGCTTTCGCAAAAAAGTTAAACGCAGACCTTTCCAATGTAACTTATCAATTAGAAGATGCTTTGCAGTTAAGTTTTAATGCAGATAGTTTTGATCTCATCACTTCCATAGATGTACTGGAACATGTCGGTCAGCCCGCGCAAATGATCACCGAAATTGGGCGCGTACTTCGCACAGGCGGTCTAGTTTTTATTACTTTCCCTTACTTTAATTATCCCTTCACCTACGATCCGATCAATAAAATAGCAGGATTTTTTCAACCTAAAAGATTAATTGCACAAGGCGCGTATGCTTTTGGGCATGAATATTTGATTAAAAAAACGGATTTTCAAAAATGGGTCAATGACTCAGGTTTAGAAATTTTGTCCGAACAACCACTAAGCAGCTATCTCGTTGCCTTATCGGAAATGTATTGGACGGGCATTATCCAAAGCCTTTTTAAGGCAAATGCTAGTAATGTTTCTGAGGAGAGAGCTACTCAAAAAGGTAAGTTACGACCAAGTCGTAATACACCCAAGTTAGTGAAGCTGACGGACGGTTTTATCAATTTAGATCGAGCGATATTTAAAAATAGTGCAGCTTCGGTGGGGCGTGGATTTGTGTTGCGGAAAAGATGATTATAGTTTCCTAAATGATTTGAATTCACACATAAGTATTTCGGCGTGGCTAAGTAGTCTGATTAGACGTTTTTTCAAACATCTCTACTAACGCTAATCATTATTGATTTCTATCTCTCTGATTTCTTATTCTATCTGCTTTTGACTACATTTGTTGTGTTCCCTCCCAACAAGTCCCTCCATTTTTACAGCTATTTAAAGATTAGACTTCATACCGTCTGACAAAGCAGTGATCTGATTGCTGTCAGTACACAGGTCTGTCTTCTTTTAAAAACAAACACTGATGAACTTACCACGCTTAGTCGGTAGTGCGCTCGCACTGCTCGTTATTCCTTTTTGTGCTATCGCACAATGTGAAAATGACACTCAATTTCCCATCGTCAACTGTCTCAATGGCATCGCAGTCAACCTCGCGCCCAATGGCATGCTCACCTTAACGGCTGCCGAAATTGACGCTAATTCTACCGATAATTGTACAGCTGCCAGTGAATTACAATTTTCTTTCTCTCAGGATGTAAATGACCAAACACGCACCTTTGGTTGTGATGATTTGGGTACGATCGATCTCGAATTATGGGTGACGGACGCGGCTGGGAATCAAGATTTTTGCACCAGTTTTTTAGCCTTAGAAAATGCGTTTAGTGCTTGCGATGGCGGTAATGGAGCTGGTAATTTTATTGAAGGCTGCATTACGAATATGCAAGGCGATTTAGTGGAAGAGGTGACAGTTGATTTATATATTCGAGGATTAGAAGAGCCAATTTTAGAAACCGATATTAATGGTTGTTATACCTTGCAACTGCCTGATAATGAAAATCTTAGCGGTAAAATTGTGCCTAATAAAACTGATGATGTGCGCAATGGGGTAACGACCTTTGATCTGGTAGTAGCACGTAAGCATATTTTGACCATTGAGCCATTTATTTCTCCTTATCAATACCTCGCAGCAGACGCCAATGGTTCTGGAAGTGTGACTACTTTTGACTTAGTAAAAATTCGGAAAGTAATTTTAAATCTGGATGATGAATTTGAGATACCTAATTGGCAATTTATTCCCGCTGATTATGAATTTTCGGATGCAACCAATCCGTTTGCAGAAGAATATCCAACGAGTATTGAGTTTGGTAGTGGAATTAATTCAGTGGATTTTATTGCCATTAAAACGGGTGATTTGAATGGAAGTGCGAATGTGAGTGATGCTGGGAGTACAGGTTTGCAACCTGTGGAGAAATGATTGAAAAGCGGAGGTTAGGAGGCGCGGAGTTTTTAGTACGCGGAGCATTTTTTCTGACAAAAAAAGTTAGGCAGAGAACGCGGAGAAATTCAAAATGAAGTAATGTAAAAAGCGCGTTGGAAAATAATTTTCCAACGCGCTTTTTGTTACTTCACAGATTGAAAACCTGTGCTCCATTAATTGATAATCAACGGCAGATGTTGTGAATCAGAGCGTGATTGTACGATGATTTGGTAGTATCCTTTTGCTAGATTGTCAATCGAAATCGGAATAAAAATATCCGCTTGTTCCAGTTCTATGGTTTGCACGATTTGTCCCGCTGCGTTGATAATATCTATCTGCACTTCTTCTTGTGCGTTTGGCAATTCAAGTGTAAACTTCGTTTGCGCGGGATTAGGGAAAATATCGTAGCTACCATTTGCCGCAAAATTCACATTCAATAAACGGAAATAACTCTTTTCGCCGCTACCATCCATCTGCGCGATACGGTAGTAATTTTCACCTGTCACTGGCTTATTATCAAAATAAGTATAGTTTCCACCTTCGCTAGCCGTTCCTTTGGCTGCAATATTAGCAATGGTAATAAATTCAAATCCATTGCGGCTATGTTCTAAAATGAAACCGTTATTGTCTTCTTCTGTTGCGGTTTGCCATGCTAAGGCGATACCTTTTTGTTCCGCCTCAGCGGTAAAAGAAATCCATTCTACGGGTAAGTTAAATGCTCCAGGAACACTTATTTCATCACAACTTACCTCTTGGTCGGTATTCACTTCTCCTGCGGTAGAACCACTTGGGGAATCCCAAGTAAAATCATCATAGCTATTTCCTAATCCAGTCAACTGCAAGGATGTATTCGGATCGATTTGTTTCCCAATATCTTCCGAAACGACATTTTTAGCTGGTCCTTCTTGTCCGGTATTTGTACCACCGTAAGAAACGAATTGAACGAGCGAGTTGTAGGGATCGGTTAAGGCAACGCCTGATTTATCTTCCCCAAGCATAATTACTACGTCAGCAATAATAAAACGAGAAATACATTCGTCACTAGGGCTGCTACCCGTTTCGGGCGTATTTTCTGATTCACCTATTTCTATTTCCTGAGTGAAATATACATTTCCAGCAGTATCGTAGAAATGCAGCGTATAACCGTCAATATCAACAGTAGAAGGTGAAACGACTTCCACAAATGGTCGTGTTTCACTTAGATAGTTAATTTCGTTAATAAAGACTTCCTGTGCATTCAGACTGAATACAAATGATAGGATAACAACGATGTGGATTAGGAATCTCTTCATGGTACAATTGTAAGCTACATAAATGAGCAAATAGCAATAGAAAAGTTCTATTGTCAAATAAATAAATACAAATAAAAAACTAGCTTAAACCAAAGAGAGTAGAAAAGAAAAAAGACTACTTTAATAAATGTCCTAAATTTCGAATAGAACGATTATTTTCTTCATCAGTACTTTAAATATACAACGTTGTAAATTTAGTTAAAATTATTCAGCAATTCAATGTTTGGCAATTGAAATATAGATTAATTTTACAAGTGATTCATTATCAAATATTTAACTCCTTAATTTTTAGTAGGAATTTCGATAGGGATAGCAAAGTAATCAACTACATCAAATAAAATGCGATGGGTACGTTGTAAACTAGGAGTCGTGGTTTCTTCTAAAATACCATCTAATTTTTTCAGATATTGTTTGCGATTAGTTTCCACCCATTTTGAAGCATAATAAAATCCATGTAGTAAAAGGTCATTCTCTGGATTTACGATCTTTCCTTTCGTTGAGCGACGGTATTTCTTGTAGTGATCATCTACTTCTTTATACTTACCTAGTGAGAAATTAGAAAATATTATAATAGTATAAATTGGATCTATAAAAGAATGAAACGGAATTTGCTGAAAATTATAAATTAGATTTATCATCAAATCTGATGCTTTTTCTAAATCTTCCTCATCGCCACAAACTAAAAATATCCCATAGATTGTAGCTAAATTAATATAACGTAGCGTAAATTTCTCTTCTAAATCCTTATTATTTAACAGAGAAAGACATTTTTTTTTAC
>JBGCES010000948.1:0-7077 GCA_045106545.1 Saprospiraceae bacterium | reverse complement strand
CAGCGGTAACAAGTTAAAAATAGCACGCAATAATCGCTTATCTATATTCCAATAAAAACAATCAAATTGATGAATATTACCCGCAGTTTGGCAGCGCATAAAAGTGACCTTTCGGTCTTTACCGTTTGGTTATTTGTCCTTTCGGCATTGATTGGAATCGCGCTTGGTTATGTCAGTTGGTTCATACCCAAAACACCACTCAATCTCGCGCTCGGTGCTGCTTTGCTCATTATTAATTTTCCAACTGCCAATATAAAATTTTGGTTCGTCTGGATTTTTGCTTTTCTAACGGGCATGATCGTCGAGATTTTAGGCGTAGAAACGGGTGTTATTTTCGGCGAATATTATTACGGCGACAATCTCGGTGCGAAGTTCATGGGCGTTCCTTATTTAATTGGAGTATATTGGGCGGTACTTGCTTTTATTTGTGCTTTCATTGGCAAACGACTGATTAACAGCAATTTAGGTGGCGCATTATTGGGTGCTGTTTTAATGGTCGGATTAGATTTTTTCATGGAACAACGCGCTAGTGCTTTTGATTTTTGGCACTTTAAAGGCAATATTGTACCCATACAAAATTACATCACTTGGTACGTTGTAGGTTTTGGTTTGCAGTACCTCGTTTTAACGCAAGTGAAGGTGGGCGACTTCCGTTATTCCTTACATTTATACTTATCGCAATTGGTATTTTTTATCGGTTGTTTGCTCCTACTGGAGTAATTAAGTAGATTGACAAAATTGTTAAATTGTGGCAATCTGTTCATATTGAGCGACTTAGACACCCTTAAGTAATCAAAATTATCTACTTATCAGAGGGAAATTCATTCATTTCATCATGTACTAATTCTGTCATTGTACTTAAACCTTTGAGGTTTAGTAAACATAAGTAGGAAGACGTTAGATAACTCACTGAATATCAATTTTCTAACGTCCAGCGTCTAACGTCTTAAATCTGTCAACCTACATACATCCACTATCCTTACTTTTATAATAAAATGGAAATAGTTCAGCACTGCTTAGCTTGTCAGCAACAAGAATTTCGAACGGTACAACGTACTAAGGCGATGATGCACCCTTCGGAGGAAGCGTTTAATTTTGACCAATGTCAGAATTGCGGTTTGGTGTTTTTGAATCCGAGAGTGGAAGTTGAGCGGTTGATGGATTATTACACGGATTATTACTTGCCCTATCGGGGCGATCTAGCTTGGGGAAAGTACGCTCACTTAGTCGCTAGTAGCCAAGTAAAAATGGATCGGCAGCGGGTAGCGTTAGTTAATGGATTTGTACCGTTAAATACTGAAAGTACGGTCGTGGATATCGGCTGCGGAAAGCCTACCTTTTTAGAACAATTGCAGCAAAAATATAAGTGTAATGCTGTAGGAACGGACTTTAGTGATGAAGGATGGAAAAATGAACTGGAGCGTTTTGGCAACTTGGATTTACGCTATGGCGAAATAGAAGAAATTGAACTGCCACCTGCCGATGCCATTACGATGTGGCACTATTTGGAACACGATTATGCACCCGCCAAAACACTCCAACATCTCCGTAATACCGTTAAAAACGATACGCATTTGATTATTGAAGTACCAAATTACGACTCGGAAAGTCGGCAGCAATTTGGGAAACATTGGGCGGGTTGGCATACGCCGCGACATACGGCATTATACACGCCCGATTCGATGACTACTTTATTAGAAAATAACGGTTGGCAAGTAAAAAAGATTCTGACACACGGCACACTCGATCCTTATAATCTATACTGGATGAGTCAGATGGAAAAGCGTGGAATTGATTGGTCAAAAAATATGGAAGAGGAGTTTGTAAATTACGTCATTGGAATGATAAAATTTCTACCAAAGCGTTGGAAAAAATCGTCTTTAGGCGTAATGACTGCGGTTGCTGTACCTGCTTGATTAATATAATGTAAAACCGAAAAATGTAAAATGTAAAATGTAAAAGTAGAGCGGCATTCACTTTTAACGTACAGTTTTAGGTTAAAAATTAATTTCTACGCGTTTCTTCATTTCTATAGATATGCCGCCAACGGCTGTTCGCCCTGCCATGTTCCTTCTGAACGATACGGCTGAAAACGGGCAAACAATTCCTCTTTATACCAATCTAATTGACGCGTTTTTTCAATAGCGACGCGGTGTTCTTTTTGCTCGTAGGCAAATTTTTTGAGTGCCGCTGCATCTTTCCACAAAGAGAAAGTAGCCATTTGTAAAGCCGGTACTTCTCCGATTCCTTTCGTATAAATCAGTCCTGAATTAGTGAGCAATTTTTGGTGAGAAGTCGGTACATATTTCCAAAAATTATACAACTGTCGCCACTTGATTGTCGCTCGCGTGATGACGCCTAAAAGCGGTACTTCGTTACTCAAATTATCACTTACCGCAAAAGGTTGCTGCTGTGACCACTCGCCCCGCGCCATAATGGTTCGCATATAAATCGTCCAGCGTTCAGTACTCTGCTGATCGTAGCGTTGAATCAGTGGAGATTGTTGAAAGAAATCATTGGCTGCCGCTTCGTCTTCCCAGACCTGCAAAAGGGCGTAAGTGGACCAATCAGGCAATGGATTGAAACCCGCATTTTTTCCGCTTCCCATTAATTTATAAAACGTCAGCCCTTTGGTTTTACTCAAATCAGCATGCGCAAATTGCATCATCCCGAATGCCCAAAATTGAGCACCAAAGTCAGTGTAGCGAAAAAAGGTGAGTGTAACTATTTGTTGATTCAAAGGTATTGATGTGAGTGTTGAATTAAAGATAAATCTAGTTTACTCTTGACTTTATTATAAATGTAAGACGAGGACTGCACGAGGCTTTTATTTGACGCTGATTTTATTCCGCAATGCTGCGGAACAAGTTATGATTTTTATGATTCAAGTAGGTTGTGAGCGACATAGTACCTACTTGAATAATAAAGATCTGCATTTATAGTCGTAAAAAATTAGGTCATCTAAAAAACCTGTACGCTTCCAATATAAAGCATTGGTTTTCAATTACTTATCCCATCTGTTTTCTGTCAGATTTATCGGTCTGTCTTCTCGTTTTCCTAAAAAGGAAAATTGAAGTTTAACATAAATCGCCCCTCTCCTTCTCGCGGAATGAAGTAAATCGCATTAATTACAAAAGCATCCAAAGGCGCGAACCACAAACCACCGCCGTAGCCATAATGCCATCTATCGGAAGTATCATTTTCGACCCAAACTCGACCGTAATCAAAGCCGAAAGACAATCCAATCGAACTTGGTAAAACACGCCCTTTAGTTTGTACCATTCTAAACCGCAAATCCGTCGTATGATAGAAGCTGGTATTGCCTGCGAAACGCTCGTTGTTGTAAGCGCGTAAATTATGATAGCCACCTAATTGAGCGGCTTGAAAAAATTCGTAATCGCCAATTAAGTGTTCTATACCAAAACGCGTAGAAATCACTAAATCACGCGGCACACCAAAGCCAAAGTAGGTCGTAAATTCTGAGGCGATCCGCGCATAGTTACGCGAAAATTCCTGCGTATTTACTTTCCAACCCAATTCTGTATTAAATAAAATTCCATTCGTCGGATTTACTTTATCATCGACATAATCAAAGTAGAAACGATACTGCAAACCGCTGAAAGTTTGCCAATCATAAATGTTGTTCGGCAAGTCGTCGGTGGTCGATAAAATGCGCCCTGGCGTATCTTCGATTTTGATGGCTTCGTTGGTCATCGTCAGCGCCATGAAACTGCTTCCTGCCAGTGACTTTTTCACGGAAGGATTAAACGCAATTTGCTGCTGGCGAACGCGATAAAAATCCAACCCAAGTTCCTCGTTGAATTCCGTTTCATTATTAAGTCCAAAAAAGTTAAAAGTATATTGCGGCACTTGTAATTTTGACTCAATCATGAAATCATATTGGTCAAACAAGTTTTTATAATCTGCCGTAAAATTCAAGTCAACTGCCTCATTACCAAAGGAATAAGCCGCATCGAAGGTGTAAATATTTTTTCGTTTAAACTTATAGCGGTAGAGTTGCATTTGCGCACCAATCGTTATTCCATTATCTGGATTATAACCGATTCGCGGAAAAGGAATGCCATAATTATAATTCGTCTCTTCTTTCAAAAACGCATTTACACTCGCGCGGGCACTCGTTTCGGTATCGCCTTCCCGACCTTCTATAAAACTATTTTCAGCGTACTCCGCATCGTGAAATTTTGTCTTGCGTTTTGTACCTTTTACGTAGGATTTATCTACAAATTTATCTTTTTCAAAACCACCGATACAACGAATCAAAATCCCCTTTTTCACCTCACCCGTGATAACAAATTCATCGGCTGCATCCATTCCATACAAGCGAATTTCTTTAGTAACTGATTTCTGAAAAATACGATTATAAATTTCAATTTTTTCGTTTTTATCTATTTCGTAAACGACAACTTGCACCTGTTCGGGCATGCGCGTCACCTCGAATAGATTTTGCTTGTCTGTTCCGACTATTTCTACTACTTCATTCAAACTCTCATACTGCGCTTTCGCAAATTTCAATAATTCATCTCGTCGCTTGCGTATTTTTTTCTCAATTTCTGGCTGAATTTTCTCGTAAACCGCAGGTGGCAACTGGCGCAAGCCCTCTCCTATCGCTGCATCCGATAAGTTTTCTTTGATATGAATCGCCTCCCGTTCCCAATCTTGCCACGTCATCTGATTTAAAAATATATTATCAAAACCACGCGCCTGATAATTGAGCCATTTTACTCGATCGGGTTTTACTTCTGCTTCGTAGTCTTGCGCTGCGCGAAAGAAAGGATTGGTATATTTTAAAATGGAAGGAAGAAAACCATTATAAGTAGAAAAAACCATGTCCCGATCGCGCGGAATAGGCTTATAAAATTCCACATCGGTATCTCCATTGTCGATTTCTGCCCATCGCCACTGATCGTAGTCCCGATCCCAATCACCGATAACCATATCAAAAAGTCGCGCTCGTAAGACTGCACTTTGATCTACGACAATATTCCGATCTTCTTCTAACTCCTCCATGACCTTGGTCGTCCCAATAATTTCTTCCGAATTTCCAAAAGATTCCAGTGTGCTCCAATCTTCATCTGCTCGTTCTTCCAATAAGTACAATTGCCCGCCAAAATTGTCATTAAACTTACCTAAGCGAGGTTGATTAGGTACGTAATAAATTTTGGGATTGGAGTGATAAACGCCAATCGAATTTGCCAAAGGCGCAACGACCAAAGCGCCGAATGGATTCGCAGCAGTGTAATAATAATTGGTTAAATCACGTACGATTTGAATGTTGTACCGATTAGGAACTGCTTGCTCGATATTTTTCTGTAAAGACCGCAGCGAGTACAAACGCCCTTCCGCATCTGCGAGCCGTAAAGTATTCGTTTTCACACTTCCACCTCGCTTAACTGGCGTTAATCCACCTTGATAATCTGCTAAATCTAGGACAGGAGCCTTAATCGGTGCATAGTATAAATCATTATTCAAACTGCCCCAAAGTGCATTATTAAAAACAGGTCGATCGTCTTCGGAATAGATCGTCGCAGTCACTGAATCTCGCTGCGCTGTATATTCGTCAAACGTCTGTGGATCAGGCTTTTGTGTAATCGGCAAAGCATCGCGAATTTTCTTTTTAAAAATCATTTTACCACGCGCTATTGCTGCATCAGGCGTCCAAAATTCAATCCACATTGAACCATCTTTGTACACATCCATGATGGCAAAACCATGACCGCCGTAAGCAAAATCGGCACCGTTGCCTAAGCGAGCTGGCGACTGTTTAGAACCTGCGCCACTTACCACAAAATTGGTTGAATCGATTGTGAATAATTGCAAATTATGTTCATGTCCCGAAGTGAACATGACATTTTTTGTGTATTTTTTTGCTATACCAATCAGGTAGTCCCGCATCTGCTGATAATTGGGATGTGAAATATCTTCATCCGTTCCTACTACCGCCCGCAGCGAGGAAACCAGCGTACCCAGACCAGGCATCGGTATGTATAAATTATTGCGCAGATCGGTAAGTGGAAAAATATGTTGTTTTAAAGTAAAATAGCCTCCGTGAGGACCATTAGAATAAAGCGGATGATGGAGGGCAACTATAATATTTTTGTTCTTATGGTCTTTAACTAGTTCTTCGTAATATTGTACAAATTCCTCGCGGCTTTTCACGTCACATCCATCATTAATATCGGGTTCATCTTCCCACGTTTGCAACCACCATTCTGTATCTAAAGCGATGACCACCAAATTATCCGTCAACTCTACCAACTGTGGATCACCACAGCCGTTTGAGGGCAAAAACACTTCGTAATCCTTATCCATATATTCTTCCACGTAGCGATCTTGTCGCCGAACTGCCGCTAAGCCATAGCCCCAATCGTGGTTACCAGGCACAATAATCGAGCGACCTGGGTATGGTTTTAATATTTCTAATTGCTTATCGAGTCGATATTGCGATTTCTTTCGAGCAGCGACATCACTTGGTGCAGCCAATCCGTAAGGATAAATATTATCACCCAAAACGATAGTCGCACTACGCTCGTCGGCTTCTTTGAGATGTTCTCCTAAAGCTGCAATCGCTGGATCTACGCCATCAATAGGTGAGTTCCCTGCATCGCCCAAGAGAAACACCCGAAAATCAACTTGTGCCGTATCACTAGGTTGTAACGATTGCCAATTTTGGGAATCACTAGCGATGTTGATATTGTAATTGGCACAAGAAAAACTACTGATGATAAAGATACTAATCAAGAAAAAAACGGAATATCGAATCATAAAGATTGAAGTGCATTGTAGTAATGGCGAAATAACTCATCAATGAATTATTTCGGTTATGAAAAATAAAAAAATGAGTCTCTTTTATTATTTGAATTAACATTAGGGGAAAAATTATGTTCTATCATTATTGCAAAGTATTGCCGAAATAATTAACGTTACACTTAAAATTTAAAATTAGCCTGCCCCGTAGCATTACGGGGACGATTTTTTCTATACATTTTCAAAGCATACAAAAAATACTCATTTTTAAATTGTAACATTAATTATTTCGACAAAGCAAAAAGCAAATTT
>JBGCES010000947.1:0-14185 GCA_045106545.1 Saprospiraceae bacterium | reverse complement strand
CTTGTTCCACAAATACGCGAGAGATATAAAATTCGTCGATACGAACCGTAATTTTAAAGTTGCTTAAATCATCAATTTGTCCGATAGAACTGCCACGAGTGACCAACTCACCAATTTCTAAATCTAAACCTGACAATTGTCCATCAATCGGTGCTTTTACTTTCAAATTATCTAAATTTTGGCGCGTGATAGCTAAGTTTCTTTCCATCAAATCTAAGGAAGAATCCATTTGGTCTTGTTGTAATTTCTGATAAGCTTCATCTTTTTCTATTGTTGAATTGAATAGTTTGCGACGTTGTAACAAATTATTGTATTCCGCTTCCATTTCTTCTAATTCTACTTTAGAAATAACGTTGGTTTTTGCTAGTTCCCGATTACGATTCAAACGCGCTTTAGTCAAATCAATTTGATAATCTACCTGTAGCGACTGCTCTTTTAAATTTAGACTCTGCTGATCCATTAAGAGCGCCGTATTCCGAATTTGATTGATTTGTGAAACAATATTGGCTTCTTGATTTAGGAAATTAGACATCAAATCTGGATTAGATAATTTTAGAATCATCTGTCCTTTTTTGACAATCTCGCCATCTTCGATGTATTTCTCTTCTACCTTTCCGCCTTCTACTGCACCGATCAGAACCGTCTTAATGGGTTGTACGATACCAGTCACTGGAATAAACTCTTGGAAAGTGCCAGTTTTTACTTTATCCGTCAGTAAGCGTTCAGATTGGACGTTTAATTTAGTGTTGCCATTGTTGCGGTAAACGGCAGAAATGAGGAAACTTGCAGCCGCCACCATCAATACGATTGCGGCGATACGTCCTTTTGTCCAAGTCTTTTTTTCAATTTTGCGATCCATTATAAGTAAGGTTAAAGGTTAAGGAAGAAAGATAAAGAGTTACCTGCTTCGCTTAACTCGTTTTTGACAAATTTGATGAAGGTGAGTAAAAGTTGAACGTTTATTTTTATTCTTTTACCCTTTCCCTTCATCTAAAATAGTTTTAGTTTTCATTGCCTGATGCTTTTTATACTAAAAGCACCGTGCCAAAAAATGTAAATAATTGATAGTCAGTTTGTTATGTAAAATTATGGTGTAGTGTAAATAATTAAGTGTTCATTAACGAACAATTTAGCTGTTCAAAAATGAACAAATGGAAACTCTAGTAATTATAGGAATTGCAACCTTTAGATTTGACAAATGTCTTTCACCATACATCCTTAAAATCTTTTAACGTTATCTTAAAAGATCGAGCAACAACAAATTTTGTTAAAGGATGGTTATAGAAATATAAAATTTGGAAAATCTAAAAAATTACGACTATTGAATACAACTCTTACATTACTTTTTACTGCTGAAAAAGAAAACTCGTTATTAAGTTTTTGATAGATTTTAGATTATCATTCAAAAATTCATGTTCATTTTTCAGCGTTTTCATCCGATTAAAAAAAACATTTCAAAACGTTGTAGTTATGAACACCCGCAAAGTAAAACTCGCATTAACGGTAGGATTAATAAATAAGTGTGCAAAGTGTAACCCGATACAAGCAGTAAAAGACGTAATGGGTGCGACCAAAGAAGTTGGTTCTTTTATTAAATCATCTATCGTTAGCCAACGCCAATTGGATACTTATAACCAAGCGGCTGTATATGCCCTAGAATTTGAAAATTGTACCCTTAATCTTGATTTGGTAGTCAACCGCCATACGAGAAATCAGTATGTTAACGGTTTTCAATTGAATTAGACCGCCCGCAACTTTATTTCGATATTGTTGTTTAAAGATTAAATATTGCCCCCGATGCCCGCTGGTGGATTTACTTCCGCAGCGGGCATTTCTATTGGGCATTATTAATATGGATTTTAAAATAACAATGTCAATTTTTTGACTAATCAATTCAAATTTATGTATCAAAAATTAATGCTCAGCGTTTGGTTATTTTGTGGATGTGCAACTATTTCGCTGGCACAAATTAATTTGAACTTAGCCATCGAAAATCTAGAAAAACCTGATGGTAAATTATTAATCGGTTTTTTTGGCCCCAATGATGAATACTTGGCGGAGGGTGCTTGTAGTATTTGTAAAGAGGTAGTTGTAAATCAAGAAGAAAAGCAAGTATTTGAATTTAATGATATTCCTCCAGGAGAATATTCGATTGCGATTTTACATGATTTAAACGATAATAACGCAATGGATTTTAGTTGGATTGGAATTCCAAAGGAAGGTTATGGTTTTTCTAATAATCCAAAGAAAGTATTTCGCCGACCTACCTACGATGAGACAAAAGTTAGTCTAACAGAAAATGCGGATTTGACGATAAAACTGGTGAATTGGTAAAAAAATCCACCTGTCTCTGCTAGACTGCTTATATTCGCGCTCAAATCACGAATTTAAGCGTTAAATTTATTATTACATGCGTAGCCTCTCGCTGGCAGCAGGGTTAATCATTGCCGCCCTGATCATTACCCTGCTTATTGTTGGAAAAACCTTTTTAGTACCGCTATTTTTAGCCGTAGTCATTTGGTATTTAATCAATGCAGTAAACGAATTAGTGCAGGAAACGCCTGCTATCGGTCGCTTCATTCCCGACTGGTTGGGCAAAACCATTTCAGCAGCTTTAATTCTTGGGTTTTTATATCTAATCAGTATTTTAGTAAGCGATAATATTCGCCAAATGATTGCTGTCGCACCTGACTATCAGAACAATTTCTGGGCGCAGATGGAAAATATTTTTCATCGTTTTGGGATGGAAATGCCCGATGTAGATACGCTGCTTGCTGATATTAATATTGCAAATATTCTCCAACAAATCTTAGGTAATCTAGGTGGTTTTGTAAAAGGATTTGTACTGGTCGTTATCTATGTTATTTTCTTACTGTTAGAAGAAAAATTCTTTAATCGCAAGCTGGAAGAATTACGACTCACCTCCGAACGCAGCGCAAAAGTGACCAAAATACTGGATCACATCAATGAAGCGGCGCGGACTTATATTTTGGTTAAAACCTTTACGAGTGTTGTCACAGGCATATTGAGTTATGCCGTTCTGTACTGGGTGGGTATTGATTTTGCACTATTCTGGGGCTTCCTTATTTTTCTACTCAATTACATTCCTACCTTTGGTTCGATCATCGCCACGGCATTTCCATCGCTTTTAGCGCTGGTTCAGTTTGATAGTCTATCTCCATTTTTAATTGTCTTGTTTGTGGTGGTTGGTATCCAATTGCTAATGGGAAGTTTTCTCGAACCACGCTGGATGGGAGATCAATTGAATATTAGCCCATTAGTTGTCCTGTTATCGCTCACCTTGTGGGGTATCATTTGGGGACCAGTAGGTATGCTTCTCTGTGTACCGATTACGATAATTTTGATTATTATTTTCTCACAATTTCCGAGTACGCGCCCAATCGCGGTTTTGCTGTCGAAGGATGGGAAGGTGTTGGAGTAAGAAAAAGTTGTTCAAAAGTAGTGTAAGCATGGTTTAAAGGTTGTTTTCACAACCTTTGAACCATTTTAAGCAACTTTTACACTACCTTTAAGCAACTTTTATCGTTATGAAAAACTTCAAACTAAAATTATCACTCTACATCTCCGCTATCTTTATCGGTCTGGTCGCAGCGACCTATGGTTTAAATATGGCTAATGGAATGTGGCTGGTGGTATTAGGATTAGGTTCCGTTGCTATTTTGATATTTCTGTTGTTTCGTACGGTCGATAAAACCAATCAGGCACTTACTAATTTCTTGCTCAATATTCAATACGATGATTACGCCGTTGGTTATGCGCAGAATCGGGCGGAAACACCTTCTTTTAAAGAATTGAATGGCGCTTTTAACGTCATCACGGAAAAATTTCGGGAAATACGTTCGCAAAAAGAAGCGCAATTTCAGTATTTACAAGCCATTGTCGAACACGTGGATGCGGGATTGATTTGCTTTGATGAAACGGGAAAGACCATTTTGATGAATCGGGCGTTGCAACAACTTTTGCGTAAATCTTATTTTCCGAATTTAACTTCTGTTCAAAAATACAATGAAGAATTATTTAAAACCCTGCAAGAACTTCAACCGAGTGAGCGAAAATTAGTCAAATTGGTCGTCAATAACCGCATTGTACAACTCGCTCTGCGAACGACGATTCTAAAAATTGGCGAGGAGCAATTGCAACTATTTGCCGTGCAAAATATTCAGGCGGAACTAGAAGAACAAGAAGTAGCGAGTTGGCAAAAATTGATTCGAATCTTAACGCATGAAATTATGAATTCGGTTGCGCCCGTGGTCTCCTTGGCGGAAACGACTTCCGAGCTAATCGGCGACAGCGTTGACTTTGACGTGGAAACTTCTGCGGATGTCAAAGACTCTATTCGCGCCATTCATAAACGCTCGCAGGGCTTACTTAATTTCACCAAAACCTACCGTCAACTCACCAAAATACCGCCACCAAAATTTGAAAAGATTGATGCAGTAGAGTTATTAAACACCATTCTAATCCTTTTCAAACCCCGTTTAAAAAGACAGCAAATTGAATTGGTAAAGAACTTTCCCAATACTGCCGTTTACATTCAAGCAGACGAAGAATTATTGGAACAAGTATTAATCAACTTATTAAAAAATGCGATTGAAGCGGTCGCAAATTCCGTCGATCCTGCCATCACGCTGTCCATTTCTAAACAACTAGAAGGCTTAACCGAAATTAATATTATTGATAATGGGCCAGGCATTACTCCTGAAGTTCAGGAGCAGATTTTTATCCCATTTTTCACAACGAAAGAGGAAGGAACGGGGATTGGATTGAGTTTATGTCGGCAGATCATTCAGCAGCATAAAGGCTCGTTGGATGTGCTGTCGGAAGTAGGGAAGGGGGCGATATTTACAATAAGACTTTAATCAATGCCCAATAATCTGATTCAATTCTCTAAATAACTCCTCCGCCACCTTCTGTTTCACCTCCTTCACGTCATAAACTACCGCCGCTTGCATGTAAAACGCTTCTCGTTCTGCCAATTTATCGCGAATAAATTCCTTCAATTCCCAAAACGTCTTCCCACGCAACAATGGACGATGTTCCATACCATATTCCAACCGTTCTGCTAAAATCTGCACCGGCGTTTGTAGATAAATCGTCAATCCATTTCGCTGCATCCACGCCATATTATCAAAAAAGCAAGGCGCACCGCCACCCGTCGCAATGACGATATTATCCCACTGTGTAGAAGCTTGTAAATATTGCTGTTCCAATCGCCGAAATTCATCTGCGCCATCTGTAGCAAAAATATCACTAATCGTTCGTCCTTCCTGCTGTTCCAAATACTCATCCATATCTACAAATTGCCAGTTTAGCATTCGTGCTAAACGTTTTCCGACGTGGCTTTTGCCACTGCCCATAAATCCGATGAGGTAAATACGCACTGAAAAGTTGTTTGAAAATTGTTTGAAAATTGTTTGAAAATTGTTTGAAAGTTGCTTGAAAGTTGTTTGAGTTTGTTCGGGAACAACTTTCAAACTATTATCGAACAATCATCAAACAATGTTATAAGTATATCGCTTTGTCTAATCTTTTTGAAATTGCAAACGCGGCATTGATTAATCCTACGTGGCTATACGTCTGCGGGAAATTACCGTATTGGCTACCCGTTGCAGCGTGTACATCTTCACTTAATAAACCAAGATGATTGCTATGTTTCGTTAGGTTTTCAAATATCTCGATGGCTTCATCCACGCGTCCCATGCGCGCCAATGACTCTACGTACCAAAACGCACAAATCAAGAAAGTTGATTCGGGTTCGCCGAAGTCGTCTTTGTGGATATAGCGATAAAATAAACCGTCTTTCGCCCGTAATTCGTCTTCCAAAACCTTTAAGTGACGCTTGGCTTTTTCTGATTTTGGATCGAGGTAACCCATGTTAATCAGCTGTAATAAACTGGCGTCCAAATTAGGAATACCAATCGCTTGCGTATAAACGCCCCGTTTTTCATCATAACACTTTTCAATCATTTCTGCGGAGCGTTTGATTAAATTATTCGCTCGTGCTGCCATTTCCATATCACCGATGATCCCCGCAATTTGCTTAGCGGCGTGACTGCCCGCCCAATGAAATAAATAAGTGTAAGAATGATACTGATTGATGCCGCGGAATTCCCATAATCCATTATCAGGTTCATCCATCGTCTTTTCAATCATATCCAGACAACCCTGAACTTTAGAAATCAAACTATAAGAATCTCGCGAAATAAGCCTCTTATCATTAAAAAGTGGCAATAGCGTCACTAAAACTTGTCCGTACACGTCATTCTGCGTGTGTTCGTAGGCTTGATTACCAATCCGCACAGGTTTTTCACCCATATAACCGTCTAAATCTAAAATTTCCTCCGTCGGAACGCGGTCAATGGCAATTGGATAAAGTGGATGAAAACGCCCTTCATCATCCGTAGGAAGATTTTCAATGTAAGTCGCATAATCCCGCAAAATACCAAAGTGACTCAAGTCATTCAGTGCTTTCAAAGTATAATGAGCGTCGCGCATCCAACAGAACCGATAATCCCAATTTCGGGTACTGGTTGGAAATTCGGGTAGAGAGGTAGTCGTCGCAGCGATAATCGCACCAGTATCCTGATATTGATGCAATTTTAGCGTCAAAGCAGAACGAATAACGGCGGCTTGGTGGAAGTGTTCCGTAGAAGTATTACGAACCCATTTACGCCAATAATCCGTCGTTTTTTGTAAAAAAATCTCTGCGGTTGAACCCAGCGGGCCTTCTAATGGAACACCATAAGAAAGAATGAGATAATGCGTTTTATTGAGTACAAATGGCTGTTCGTTATCGACAAAATTTAAAGAAATATCGGTGGTCAAGCGCATTTCTGCGCCCAATCCCATGTAGCGAATATGGCTACTGCCAAATACTTTTTTAGGTTTCACTTTGCCGTATTGACCCATCGGTTGACAAGCAACCTTGATCAAAGGACGACCATTAATCGGCTCAATCTTACGTACCAACATTAGGGGTTTGTAATAGCGTTCGTGCTGCAAAAAACGCGGAGCGAAATCGGTAACTTTATACGAGCCATCCGCTGCTCGGAAGGTCGTTTCTAAAATATTCGTATTTTGTAAATAACGTTGTTCCGTAGAAAATTCACTTTCCGCAGGCTGAATGGAAAAGTAGCCCCCTTTTTCTTTATCTAATAATCCACCAAAGACAAAACTGCTGTCAAAACGCGGCAAACACATCCAACCGACGTTGGCATTGGTATCAATTAATCCGATGAAAGCACAGTTGCCAATGATGCCGTAATTATATTTATGGAGCATAGAGGAAAAGATGTTAGACGTTAGAAGTTAGACACTAGATGATGGGCGTGAACGTTTTCTAACGTCTAACGTCTAAAATCTAACGTCTTTGCACTGCAAGTTTATAAAAAAAATTACATTTGCAGCGTTGTGTAGTCAATTAGAGAAGTTGAAAAATGAAATTGCTAAATGAAATTTTAAAATTTCATTTGGTATGAAAAACTTACGTCAAATATAGTTGTGTAATAAGTTGATATTCTGTGCATTAGCAACGTTCGATTCAATTGTGTTTTTCTAAAAAAAATATTTTTTAACCCACTCTAAATTAATACTACTTTACCAACGGCAGTTTTTATTAAAAAACATACAAACATGAAAGCATATTTTTTTTTCTTCATCGCTATTCTTTTTGTCGCTTGTGCCGATGAAAAAACGCCCGAAAAGTCTATTCAGGAAATTCAAATGGATAGCAATGCGGGAATCATCCGCAATCCGATTAGTGCGGATGGTGTACAGGATACGATTAATGTGGCTAAGATTGAATTTGTGGAAACCAATTATGATTTTGGAACAGTAGAAGAAGGCGAGGTGGTCAAAAAGACTTTTTCTTTTACCAATATAGGGAAAGCGCCTTTATTAATTAGCGATGCACGTTCTACTTGTGGCTGTACTGTGGCGGATTATCCGAAAGAACCAATTGCTCCTGGTGAAGCGGGTGAAATCGAAGTCAATTTTAATACCATCAAAAAGCGAAATCGGCAGAAAAAAGTAGTAACCTTGACGGCGAATACTTATCCAGCTGAAACTAAAGTAGCTTTGGAAGGATTTGTTAATCCAGCGGAGGTCGTTTACGAGTAACGGAGCACAGGTTTTCAACCTGTGAATAGCACGAATAAACTACACGCACTTGTCGGAGACGAAGCGCGAGCGACCATCAAACAACTATCGAACAATTTTCACACTACATTTAAACAACTTTAAACAAATATGAACTACATCTTTTTACAAGCACCGGGAGGTATCGATCCATCCATTATCAACGCAGCATTTCTATTTTTAATGATCGCGATTTTCTACTTTTTTATGATTCGTCCGCAGACGCAAAAGCAAAAAGCGCAGACCAAATTCATGGACGAATTGAAAAAAGGCGATGATGTTGCTACTGCCAGTGGTATTCTCGGTCGCATCAATAAAATTGATAACGAAATCGTTACGTTGGAGGTAGGTACAAAGACCTTTATTCAAGTAACTAAAAATGCGATTTCTAAAGAAATGAGCGAAGCGGTTTTTAGTAAAGAAGTAGCTAAGGCGAAATAATATTTAATGTATAATGAATAATGCATAATGTGTAATCTTACACCTTAGGAATTATTCATTACACATTACTCATTACACATTAAAACATGAGTAATCAATACAAATACGATCTACGTGGTGTATCTGCTACGAAGGACGAAGTACATGCTGCGATTAAAGGCATGGATAAGGGGTTGTTTCCGAACGCTTTTTGTAAAATCTTGCCCGATGTGGCGGGAATGGATGCAGAATATTGCAATCTCATGCACGCTGATACAGCGGGTACTAAGACTTCCTTGGCTTACATGTACTGGAAGGAAACAGGCGATGTGAGCGTATGGAAAGGCATCGCGCAGGATGCGCTCGTGATGAACTTGGACGATATGGCTTGTGTGGGTTGTATTGACGATATTATTATCAGTTCAACGATTGGTCGAAATAAGAATTTGATTACGGGAGAAGTCATTGCTACCTTGATTCAATCGACGCAACAATTCGCTGAACAAATGGCGGAATTGGGCGTCCGTCTTCATCTTGCAGGTGGCGAAACCGCAGACGTGGGCGACATTGTACGAACGATTGATGTTGGCTATACAGCTTTTGGTCGGATGAAACGTAAGGATTTGATTGTCAATGACTTGCAAGTAGGAGATGTGATCGTCGGAATGGCATCTTACGGACAAGCAACTTATGAAGATTCGTATAATGGCGGTATGGGTAGTAACGGTTTAACTTCGGCTCGACACGATGTTTTACATAAAGATCACGCGACGAAATATCCCGATAGTTATGATAAAAACACGCCCGACGAAGTCGTTTATGTGGGTAGTAAACGGCTCACTGATCCAATCGAATTTGGTGACGTTAAAACTGATGTTGGTCGCTTAGTTTTATCGCCGACACGAACATTTTTACCCGTTTTGAAAAAGCTATTTAAAACGCTTACGCGGGATAAATTTCACGGAATTATTCACTGTACAGGTGGAGGTCAAACCAAAGTGAGTCACTTCACGCAAGGCAAACGCATTATTAAAGATAATCTATTCAAAACGCCACCCTTGTTTCAACTGATCCAATCCGAATCAGGAGCAGATTGGAAAGAAATGTACCAAGTGTTCAACATGGGTAATCGCTTGGAATTTTATGTTAGTGAAGCAGACGCAGCGGCAATTATCGAAGTTGGAAAATCGTTTAATATTGATACGCAGATTATTGGGCGAGTAGAGGCAGCTGATAAAACGGAGGTAGTGATCGAAAGTGAGTATGGGCATTTTACCTATTAGGATTCTGGATATTGGATATTGGATGTTGGAGCGTCCATAGTCCAATATCTAATATCCAACATCCATTTATGATAAAATACTACACCAGACATGATGGTAAACTAACCGAGTTGGAACGACCCCAACCGGGCTGTTGGATCAATATCTCGCCGCCGTTTAGTCATGCCGAATTGGAGGAAGTAGCGAATGAATTTGAAGTAGAACTCGATTTTTTAACGGATTCGCTTGATATTGATGAGCGTTCGCGTTATGAAAGGGAAGAAGACGTGCGGTTGATTGTAATCAACACGCCAATTTTAAATGAAGGATTAGAAGAGTCGGATGCGATTTATATCACAGTCCCAATTGGTTTGATTCTAACGGGGGACTATTTGATCACGATTTCCTCCTATGAAAGTCCTGTACTGCACTTGTTTTTGAATGAACGGGTACGCGGTTTTGACCCGACCAATTATGAGTTATTTATTTTACAAATATTTGAACAGACGGTATATCGCTTTCTGCGATACTTGAAAAAACTTAATGCTAAACGTGGACTAATTGAGCGAGAATTATACGATTCTAGTCGCAATAAAGAGCTGCGTGATCTATTAAGTATTGAAAAAAGCCTCGTCTATTTTGTAAACTCCCTAAGTAGTAACGAACTGCTAAAAATGAAAATGAAACGCGCTGATTTTCTCAAAATCCGCGATGATGAAGACCTGACTGATTTGTTTGAAGACATTATTGTTGACAATAGTCAGGCATTGGAGATGGCAAATATTTATACCAGTATTTTGAGTGGAACAATGAGTGCCTTTGGTTCGATAATTTCCAATAATCTAAATTTAACGATTCGTCGCTTGACGTTGATCACCATTGTTTTGATGGTACCTACCTTAGTTGCCTCTTTCTTTGGAATGAATATTCCTTTGCCGATGCAAGAGAATAATCGCGCACTGTTTTATATTATCGTACTCTCTATTTTGATTAGTATGCTAGTGATTTGGTATTTTAGAAGAAAACGATTGTTTTGATCGGATAAAATAAATGGAAGTTGTAAATTGGATGATACCGCTGTAATTAACAATACTTTGTATGATGTTTATTATTTAAATGAATATTTTGAGCTCCTTAAAATATTTGATAATCAATTACTTATACTTCCTTTCGTTCTTGTTTCTAAATAAATATACCACTAATAAAATAACGAAAGTGATCACCAATAACACGCCTGAATACAGATGGGCAGCGGCATAATTTAAAGATTCTACCTCATCGTAAATCGCAATCGAAGCGACTTTAGTCACTCCTGGAATATTTCCACCAATCATTAATACGACCCCAAATTCTCCAATCGTATGTGCAAACGAAAGTACAATTCCCGTTAGCAAAGCAGGTTTGATATTTGGTAATAAAACGCGCCAGAGCGTTTCCCATCTAGATTTTCCTAACACATAAGCTGCTTCTTTCAAGGAAGGAGATAGATTAGTAAATCCCGCTTGAATGGGCTGTACCATAAAGGGCAAACTGTATAAAATGGAGGCAAATACTAAACCTTCAAATGAAAAGACCAATTGTACACCAATCGTCTCCGCTAACCATTTTCCCAATCCTTGATTTGGGCTAAACACCAATAATAGATAAAAACCTAAAACCGTCGGAGGTAATACGAGCGGTAAACTGACGATGACTTCCACGATAACTTTCCAGCGCGTTTTTGCAAATGCCAACCAGTACGCTACTGGGAGCGTAATAAAAAAGAGCAAAAAAGAAGTGACTGCGGCTAACTGAAAGGTTAGAATGAGTGGTTGTAAATTCACTAATTAGTAGATTGTGAAGGAGAATTGTAACCAAAGGTATGTAAAATTTCAGAAGCCGTATTGTTCAACAAAAAAGCCGCAAATTGTTCCGCTTCAACTAGCTTTTTACTATTTTTTAAAACACAAACACCTTGCGCAATCGACTGATAATATTTTGGATCAACGCTTTCCCATTGTCCGCGATCTTGGAGGTGTGGAGCTAAAACAACGGATTGAGCTGTAAAACCAATTTCGGCAGCGCCAGTGGTAATAAATTGATTGGTTTGCGCGACACTTTCCCCAAATACAATTTTGGACTGCACGAAATCAATCACATTGCTCCGTTGTAAAACTTCCAACGCTGCTTTTCCATAGGGAGCAGTTTGCGGATTGGCGATAGCAATGTGTTTTATTTGGGGAAGAGTAAGTGTAACTAAGTCAAGTGGTAAATCTGCTTGTGTGGTCCAAAGCACTAATTTTCCTAACGCATATACCTGCACAGGGGCAGTAGTTAGTTCTTTTTTAAACAGCAATTCGGGATATTTCATATCTGCGGAAACAAAAACATCATAAGGCGCTCCCGCTTGAATTTGTGCCGTTAGTTTACCAGAGGAAGAGAAAATGGTTTCACACGTAATGCCCGTTTGTTGCGTAAAAGCAGCAGTTAATTCAGGCATCACATATTGCATATTCGCAGCTGTCGCAATGCGAAGGGGTGGTGGTGCTTTTTTACAAGAAATGAAACAAGAAAGTAATCCAAACCAGAGTAAGGGATGTTTTAAAATATTGTATATCAATAGTTTATGTAATTTTTTACTCAAATGAATACAGGTTTTTTAATGAATGTCATCTCAAAAAAACAAAAAAAATACCGAACAGTTAGCTACTGTTCGGTATAATTTAGACTTGATTAATATTGCTTCCGTATTCTATTGAAAAAGATTGTTAAACCAACCCTGTCGCTTCGCTCTATTACTATCTGAGTTACTGCGTGGGGGAGGTGGAATATTGTGTTGTTGTACCAGATTACTCATTGCATTACGAATAACCTGAACTTGTTCTCTAACTTTAGGATAGCGGTTAATGTAAGGCTCCAATATCTTATTTTCTTCTCTATCGGTCAGCCCCAACACATAGCGCTCTAAAATTCTTGACTCGATGATTTTATCTACATTGTCCATTAATGGTGAAATTTCTACAACCTTTTAACCACGACGATAATGCTCAAAGAAGGAATGCTCCGTCTTTAATAGATTTTTATACTTTTTGACTTGGTGGTAAATAAAGTTACTTCCTTTCAATAGAAAATCACTTTAGAATTAGTTGTAATGGTTTACAATTATCTCTTACTCTTATAACCGAACAACTGAATAAATGTTTGTTTTTCTAATGAATTCATGCTGAATTGATTTAATATTAGTTAAATTTACAGCAGATGAATGCTCTATTTTTTTAGATAAAAAGAGGCTACTGATAACTAAAGACTATGAATAAATCCGTTCTTCAATTCCTGCGGAATACCCTGTTGTATTTATTGCTTACCACTCCGCTTGCCGCACAAGTTCCATTTGAATGTACTGGAGAGTTTTTTTTGTCAATTACTGATTTTGGGAGTTCCACCCAATTTTACCGCGTTACGGTAGATAATGTTACTGAAGAAGCGACGTTTGATGGTTTAACCAATCGTGGAAATTTACCGCTCAATGCCATTGGTTATCGGAGTACAGATAATTTTATTTACGCGATTAATCCAGCCACTAACCAACTTGTCCAAGTGGACGCTAGTGGAAGTGTTTTTCCATTATCTGTTGTCAATCTAGCTCCTAATTATGGCTACTTTGGCGCAGATATTACGCCAGATGGAGAACTTATGGTATTAACTGGAAACGACAATGGTGGCTCACGAGTCCTCACTGGTATTGACTTGACCGATCCCACTTATCCAGTGGTTTTTACTCGTAATTTATCAACGACTGGCAGCATTGTCAATTGTACCGATATTGCTTTTCAACCTTCGACTGAACGTTTATTTGGCTTCGATTCTAACGCCCATCGACTAGTAGAAATCAACTTAGAAACGGGCGTGGTCAATACTAACCTATTTCCAATCAGCAACGTAGCCGATCGCATGGGCGCATTGTTTTTTAATGCCTTCGGCGAATTATTTGGCTATGGTAATGCCTTTGGATCTCCTACGGCAACCGACTTCTTTGGAATTGATACAGAAACAGGCGAGATTACCGTTAACGCAACTGGACCGAGTGCGCCTGGTAAGGACGGCTGTAGTTGTCCTTATACCTTTATTTTAAACAAAACGGTTTCTCAACCTTTCGCTTTTCCGTGTACGGAGGTACTCTATACTTTTCGGATTGGAAATCAAGGTACGGATATTCCAGATGCACGGATTATTGATGAAATGCCCGTTGGATTAAGGATTACCGAAATTGTCGAAAATCCCTTTGGTGGAAATATATTAAGTGGCGTAGGAACGAATACTTTAGATATTGAAAATATTACGATTTTGAATGGCGATAACGAATTAGT
>JBGCES010000946.1:0-5725 GCA_045106545.1 Saprospiraceae bacterium | reverse complement strand
AATCGATTTTAATTAATATAAAAATTTGGGAGCAGTAATGTTAATGTAGCTAAATACTTGGTATATAACTACATCACCTAGTGAAGTAGAGCAGGAAGGGGCAAGCCTGATTTGTATTTATATAAAATAAAACATTATCTCTAAATAGAAATTAATTTATAATTTAATTACAAATATACACTATTTTTCAAGACCGTGCAGCAATATTTGAATATTCCTATCCTTTTTTTGAATTAAAGGATGTTTTTCTAAAAATCAGATACCAGTATAGAATCTTGAAATATCAAAAAATTATAATATTTTAATACTAAATCAAACTGTTATGATAAGCTATTTTCACTAATCCAGCAGTATTGCTTACGCCTAGTTTTCGCATGATATTTTTTCGATGTACACTTACTGTTTGGTCACTAATATAAAGCTCCTTAGCAATTTCTTTATTGCTCATTGCATCGGATATTAATCGCAAAATTTCTAACTCTCTCCGCGTAAGATTATACTTTTTAGTGAAACGGTCTGCATATAATGCATCCGCATTTGGCTTTAAATCACTAATCGAATTTAACTGCCCCATTCCCACCTGCTCGCCCATAAATGTTTTTCCCTCAACGATGTCATCTATAGCGCAGAAAATTTCTTTGATATCGTTTCCTTTTAATAAGTAACCATCCGCACCTGCTTTAAATGCAGATTTTACAATCTTGGCATCATCGTACATCGTTACGATTAACACCTTAATATTCTGATTAAAATAAGGAAGGTTTCCCAACACATCAAACCCATCGCGTGTAGGCATGTTCAAATCCATTAGTAATAAATCACAGGGTGTATTGCGGAGAAGTTCTAGCAGTTCTTGACCATCTTGCGCTTGAGCAATAACTTCGATTTTATAGTGTGGATGCCGTTGGAGGACAAGCTTCAGACCTTCTAAAAAAATAGGATGGTCATCTGCCACAATTGTTCGTAGGATTTGCATAACAGGGATTCGTTTTCTTGAAAAATAATAAATCGGTTTATATCAGCGTCATATTTCTTGAAGTGACATAAAAATCGCTGGCTATTGACTGGCTATTGATATATGTGTATCAAAAATCAATTAATTGTGTTGTGTAAAATGGGTAATCAAATGAATGAAGAATAGAAAAAACAACAAGAAAAACAGTAAGCAAAACTAGCAAATAAAAACTGCTTTCGCAAAAAAGCAATAGTTTTACCAGCACTCCATTAAATTATTTGTACCTTAACCATAACTAAACGATTAGTTAATTGTTTGTTTTAAAACATTACACATTAGATCAGGATAACCTATTACGCTAGTTAAAATATGAATATCTCGTATCTAGCACTTCGCTAAAACGCAGATTTTTCATTTTCATTTTCTTACTGTAAGATTCTATCCTTTTTTTTGTAGAATTATTTACTAAGTAACGATAAAACAATAACTCCACCATTTGGACGGTTCCTTTTGTCCCCATTTTTATTTTAAAATCAGTCATAGTATTAACAATACTCCTTCTTTCAAAAGAAAACTGAGCACAAAACTAATTCGTCTAAATTGATGTACTTATTATTTCATCGTTACTAAACTACACTTATTTCAATGAAACAAAATAGATTAATGCTCTACGGAGTAATCGGTTTCTTTCTACTTTTTTTAATCTTAACCTTTTCCAATGCTACGTTTCTAACCGTCGAAGCAGGCGAACGAGGAGTACTCTTCCAACGCTTTAGCGGCGGCTTGGATAAAGAAAATATTTATCAACCAGGCTTCCATATCATTGCTCCCTGGAATACAATGTATGTCTATCCAGTACGCGAGCAACAAATTTCAGAAGAGATGGAAGTATTATCCAGCAATGGTCTAAACATTAAAGTAGATGTGACCGCACGGGTAAATCCACGCTACGAAAAAATCGGCGAATTGCACGAAGAATTCGGTCGAGAATACCTCACTTCGCTAGTTCGTCCAGAGATCAGATCGAGCGTACGGAAAGTCATTGGTCGCTTTACACCTGAAGAATTATATTCTACCAAAAGGGACGAAGTACAAACCATGATCGAAAACGATCTAGAGACAACATTAGGTAAGAACCATATTTCTCTTAGAGCTGTTCTGATTCGCGACATTGAGTTACCAGAGAAGGTAAAAAATGCGATTGAGGAAAAGATTGAAGCAGAGCAGTCTGCACTAAAATATACTTATATCCTAGAACAAGAACGTAAAGAAGCGGAACGTAAAATTATCGAAGCACAAGCCAAAGCGGAGTCTAACCGCATTCTGAGTGCTTCGCTCTCTTCCAATATTTTGAAAGATAAAGGCATTGAAGCAACCTTAGAATTAGCGAATTCTCCTAATTCAAAAGTAATCATTGTCGGTGGAGGAGATGATGGTGGATTACCTCTGATTTTGGGTGGTAACTAATGCAATCTACGTCAACAAAAAAAATGGATACTCGAAGTGATTTGAGCATCCATTTTTTTTATTCAACTTATTTCAACCACGCTCGCTGCCGCTCCAACACCTCTCTTCGTTGCTTCTTCTCTGGCACTATCACTTCAAACTGCGGATCTACCAAAACCGTAAATCGCCCCTCCTCCTCTACTCCATTCTGTACATAACGAACCGTATAACTTTTACCAATCTGCAAAGCAGCCACCGCAGTTTTATAATTCTCTACTGATTGAATTTCAATTTTACCGATTCCTAATAATCGATCCCCCTGATTTACCCCCGCAGCATAAAAAGAATGATTCTCTTTGATGTTGCCAGCTACCGTTACTTTCTGCTCTTCTTCTTCAACCTTTAGCCGTACTAAGTCCGCCTGTTCAGGGTATTTCAAACGCATTTCTAAACCAAATTTTTTCAATAAATCTGTCATTTCAGGCAATTCTGAATCGTATATATATTTTTGAAAAAAAGATTTAGCGAAAGCTTGATCCTGTGTCACTTCTACCAGCGCAGCTTCGATGGTTGCTACCGTGTATGGTATTTCCGATTTTCCATAATGCTCCCACATATACTGCATTAAATCATCTAAGCTTTTATCTTTAAACGTAGAGCGCATTTGCAAATCCAGTACCATCCCAACTACTGCACCATAAGGATAATAACTCACAAAGGTATTGCCATAATTATTCGCATCGTTTGCAGTAGCGGCATCTACAAAAGGTGCTTGGTGCGACATTTCAATCGGATTTCGATGCGCTCGACCGGGGTTATTAATGACGTAATTTAACGTTCCCGTAATGCCTTTGGCGTAGTCTTCTAAGGAATAAATTCCGGTCCGTTTCAATACCAAATCATCGTAATAAGAAGTAAATCCTTCTGCAAACCACAACTCCCCCGATAAATTAGCACGGTCAAAGTCAAAAGGTTCAAGCGACTGCGGGCGAATTCGTTCTACATTCCAACAGTGAAAAAATTCGTGGCTCACCGTCCCAATTAGACTCTTTGCATTCTCTTCTAAATTACCTTTGCTACTACAAATCGTCGAATTGCGGTGCTCCATTCCATCACCAAAAACATAAGGATTATAGGTTAACAAAAAAGTATAACGTCCATAGTCAAAATCAGGTAGCCCGCCATAAATTGCCTTTTGCTCTTCTACAATTTGTTTTGTCCATGCAGCGTAATCATCTAATTCCACCTCTGTTCCTTCATGTAGCATCGCAATTTCAATCGTATATTTTTTATCATTTGATGCACTCGACCATCGACGAAATTTAATATCGCCGACCATTGTAGGTGAGTCGTAGAAATAATAATAGTTAGGCGCTGAAAAACTCGCTACAGGACGGCTTTCAGGAGTAGTAACCGCAGGTAATTGCGTTGCCACTTTCCAGTCAGGACGAGTCGTCAAATCAAAGGTTAGTTGAATGGGTTGTTTTTCCATACCAATACCTCGCACAAAAGTAGCGGGCATATTTAAATGCAATTTCCGGTTGTCCACACCTGAATAAGTTCCATCACCGTGATTAGCAAATAACGTATATTCAAAACGCACATAGCCATTATGTCCTGCCACTTGCCATTCGTTTGGCTCGGCTCGATAAATGCTCAACGGTTCGTTTTTTTCATTAAAAGCCGCTACGTCATAGACATTTTTAGCAAAATTATGTACCGCATAACGCCCTGGGGAGGCGCTTGGCATTCTTACTTGCAGCACTTTGTCTTGTAAGGTTGGAAACTCAACGCTAATGCGCAATTCATGGTGTTGAATATCATCTAAACTGACCTGATAGTGAATGGGTGATTGGGTAAAACCACTACAAGAAATACACAGAAAAAATAAGAATAGAAAGAGGCGCATAGTTGAAATTTTAATTTAAAGTATCGCCCGTAAATATAAACTCTTATTTGTGTTATAAAAACAAAATTGTCCATTCAAACATTTGTACAAAGGCAATCTTTTCCCCTTTGAATCAATTCTAACTATCATTTTTCAAAATTCAAAATTTCATGACCATTTCGATTCTAGGTTGTGGCTGGCTAGGGCTTCCTTTAGGAAAAGCGTTATTGAAAGCTGGGCATAACGTGAAGGGCTCTACTACTTCCCCCGAAAAATTGGCTACTATTCACCAAGCGGGGATAGAGCCATTTTTAATAAAAATAACGGAAGACATCGTAGGAGAGCGACTCAATGACTTTTTTAATACAGACTTAGTCATTTTAAATATCCCTCCAGGTCGGCGCAAGCCGAATGTAGAAGAGCAACATCCGCGTCAGATTCGCGCTGTAGCGCAATATCTAACCGAGGCAGAAGTTGGGAAACTACTTTTCGTAAGTTCTACAGGTGTTTATCCAAATTTGAATAAAGTAGTAACCGAAGCGGACGAAACGAAAGCAGAACGCCCTTCTACTCGCGCACTAATCATTGCTGAGAATTTATTGCAACTGCAAAATGGTTTTCAAACGACTATCCTACGCATGGCAGGGCTCGTAGGCGGAAATCGCAAAGCAGGACGTTTTTTAGCTGGTAAAAAAAATGTTCCCAATGGTGATGCCCCTATTAATTTAGTACATCGAGATGATTGTATTGCGATTATCAAAGAAATTATTCGTTTAGAAAAATGGGATGGGACATATAATATTTGCGCTGACGAGCATCCAACTAGGCGTGCATTTTATATCGCACAAGCTTATAAAGAAGATTTAGAGCCACCTACTTTTACGGATGATCAAACTAAAGTGGAATATAAAATCGTTTCTAATCAAAAGATAAAAACGGAATTGAATTATATCTTTCAACATCCAGATCCAATGCAATTTTGAATTAGCATACAGCTTTTTTGAATAGCGTTAATCAAAATAAAATCCTGCAAATACATTTATATGAAGTTACTATTCAGTCTTTCTTTTTTACTACTATTCATTGCTTGTAGTAGCGACGATCCATTCGCAGATTGTCAATACGGTCGTCCGCAACCTGTCTTTTCATCCACTACTCCACAAGTTGTACACCATGCTTTTGGCATCCGTGCGCTACAAGGAATAGAACAAGTACAATTTGCTAATGATATGAAATTAGAGTTGATCCAAAAGGGCTGTGATGATATTATTCAAGAGTTCACTTTTGAGTTACCAGGACAGTTTGAGTCCCAAGAAACGGCATTTTGGATTAAGCAGGCATTGGAACAGTTTCGTTACCTGAGTCAACTAGATGAGCAGTACGCCGATCTTGAAATGTGGGTGCAGGCTATAGGAGCAGTCGCTGCCGAGATAAAA
>JBGCES010000945.1:0-2765 GCA_045106545.1 Saprospiraceae bacterium | reverse complement strand
ACTTGGCTGGGCAAACCGCAGCACCTCGTTAGCGAATTTGAAAATAGCAAAGACTTGTTGAGCGTGGAGTATCAAATCAAACGCGGTTCGCAAATCATTCACGGGACGGGATTTTGTATTGAGGCGAGTACGAGTAAAGTGGTTTTATTAGAAAACGGCAACTGGAATATTTTGGATAGCAAAACGGAACTCATAGAAAAAGTGGTACCTACGCACACGGGCAAATTCTTTCGTTTTCAAAATCTGACCTTAATCGATATTAGTGCCGATAGCTTAAATCAAGTTATTCGCGATCAGACCGTAGCCAAATTAGAAATTAGTGCGAATCAAAAGTTTCAATTCAAAGCGGGATTACAAGAGCAGGAAACGAGCAAATATGCAGGTGAATATTTAAACCAAATTACCTTCACGGAAATCGAGCAGGAAATCGAACTAGAGCAATTTGTAAACGATGATTCCTATTTACCACGCATTCGCACGCTACGGCGTAAAATGGCTAATCTACAAAATGAGTTTCAATTAAAACAAACGGAATATGAAGCGGGTAGGGGAGAGCTGAATGAACTCAAAACCAGTTACCAAACCGCCACCAACACCGAACGTGAATTGATGCTGCCGCGCATCCGCGAACTAGAAAAAGTACAACCTCCCAAATTGATCACCAATAGGACAGCGGAACTGGAAGCACAAATCACCGAAATTCGGTCGGCTGCGGGAATTAAAAACGAAAAGCGTAGAATGGAAATGGCTTTGAAAAATCAGGAGACACTAGCGGGAGTACAGGAAACACGTTTTACGGGGGTGTTGACGGCGTTGGTGGTGGAATAGCAGCATATTTAAAATTTCATTGCTATGCACGGGATGACATATTGTAAGCATAAAAAACAACGGAAGTTAGTATTTAATTCCTTATATTTGTTTGAATAAACAAACAAATTATTTTAAATAATTGGATGAAAGCAAAAAGCGTAGATCTATGAAGAAAACAATATTTGAATATGATGGGTATCCAGTAACTTTTGAAAATGCGGATACAGGACAAATGATTAATGCGACCGAAATGGCAAAACCCTTTGGTAAGCCAGTTGGTAATTTTTTACGACTAAAATCTACTAATGAATTTATTGCTATCTAAGAAACCCGTTATTCAGATCTGAATAACGGGATACTGAAGGTCGTTCAAGGTGGTGATGATAAAGCAGCACAAGGTACATGGATGTGCGAAGAGTTAGCTTTAGAGTTTGCCAGTTGGCTAAGTCCTCAATTTAAACTTTGGATGAATGACCGAATTAGAGAATTGCTAAAAACAGGTAGGACGGAACTAGAAATTCAACCCGGTCACGGACTCATTAAAAGCATTCGTTTGATCGCCGATCAACTGGAAGCACACGAAAAGGATATTCAACTAATTAAAGAAGATGTTTCCTATATCAAAGAGCACGTAGGTGAGATTGAAGCTCGCCTAATTGTGCAAGATAAAAACTTTTTATCCATTGCGGCTTATTGTAGTTTGAACAACATTGACTGTCCACTGGACAAGGCACAACGGTGGGGATATAACGCTACGGTATTGAGTAAGCAGTCAGGAAAGCATTTTTATCATATCCACGATCCACGATTTGGTAAAGTCGGAGTTTATCACGTAGAAATATTAGAGCAAATTATTAACTAAAAAAGCCGCGTACTCCTTTGAGCAGGCGGCTTTTCCCTTACGAAATACATGTTAAAAAGAGGAATCCAAACACAGCAGGTTTTGGATGAAAAAATGAATAGTAAATATACCATTTTTTCATACACAAACCTATGTTTATGCGCATCCTTTTGACTTTTATATTTTTCATTCTACATTTTACATCAATCGCCCACGCCACACCGTCCACCATCAAACAAAGCGACCGTCCACCATCCACCGTTTTAGACTCTCTACCACCGACTGATTCCCTGTTTACGTCCCTCCAAAACTACCACGATCAACAACTTCAAGCGCAACTTGCCGAATTCCAAATCTCCGAGCGGGGTAAGTGGCTGAAGTATATTCCTAGTTTGGGAATTGGCTACAGCTTAGGAACGGACGAGGCAGGTAATCTAAAAAATGTCTTGCGTCCCAGTATTAGTTACAACACCAATGTAATTTATCGAGTGCGACAAGACCAAGAACTACGCCGCGCGAAAATGGAAAGCATCCAACGAACGGCAACTTTGCAATACGAAAACGAAAAACGACAATTGGAAGGACTCCTGCGCCGCTATCACCACGCCGAGTCAGAACTAGAATTTATGGAACAACTCCACCAAATTGATACCGAACTCTACGAAATCGCCACCGTACAATTTCACGCCGCTGAAATTGCCCCCTCCGTTTATTTACCTAAAAAGAAGACCTTTCTGGAAAAAACCTTTCGACTACTGCAACAGCGGCAACTGGTAGAGCAATTGCAAATAGAAATACGAATTGCTGCAAAATGGTAGAGAGAGGTCAGAGGTCAGAGGTCAGACCGTTGCACTGTCAGATCGCCTAACGGCTGTCAGATGGCACACGTTAATGCAGCCGTCTGACTTCTGACTTCTGTTTTCTCTCCCAAAATAACATTAAAAGAACACACTTTTACATACTTCTACATAGTTGGTAATAAAACCAGTATTACTTTGGATAACGCACGGCTATTGCTTACTTTTAACGCATTATCAAGATTAATGTAATGGGTTAAGGGTAAAAAGGTCAAGGGTTAAGGGACTGCTCTTACTTAGCGCATACGTAGTTTGCA
>JBGCES010000944.1:0-3905 GCA_045106545.1 Saprospiraceae bacterium | reverse complement strand
CAGCACTTGATAGTTTTACAACAAGAAACCCTTATTTTTGCATTCTAAAATTGTGTTTCCATTCAAAAATAACTTCCAGTACGTTTGCTATTTTTCTACATTTTTTCCCTATTCTTCTACCGAATCTTTCTCCACCTTGCTGCCTTTTTCCATCCGAAAGCAAAGTCATGGGTCAACGGCAGAACCAATCTCTTCTCCAAGCTAGAGCAGCAACTAAAAACTAGCAGCTACCAACTACCAACCCAAAAAATCTGGTTCCACTGCGCCTCTCTCGGCGAATTTGAACAAGGGCGACCTTTAATCGAAAAAATCAAATCAGAACAGCCCAACGCGCAAATTATCCTTACCTTTTTCTCTCCCTCAGGTTATGAAATCCGCAAAAATTACGCACTCGCCGATCACGTTTTTTACTTGCCATTAGATAGCAAAAAGAATGCAAAACGCTTTTTGGATTTAGTACAACCGACGGCGGTTATTTTTGTAAAATATGAATTTTGGTATCACTATTTAAATGAATTACAAGAGCGAAAAATTCCTACTTATTTAATCTCTGCTATCTTTCGCGAATCGCAACCATTTTTTAAGTGGTATGGCGGTTTGCATCGCAAAATATTAACCTTTTTTATGCATCTTTTTGTACAAAATAGTACTTCGGTTGATTTACTACAAAGTGTTGATATTCAAAAGGTTACCAAAGCAGGTGACACTAGAGTTGACCGTGTAAATGGCATTGCAAGTCAGGCAAAACAGTTTCCATTAATTGAGCAGTTTTTAAGGACGAAAAAAGTCCTAATCGCAGGAAGTACTTGGGCGGCAGACGAAGCGATTTTGGTAGATTTTATTAATAAAAATCCGACCTTAGATTGGCAATTTATTTTTGCACAGCATGAAGTGAATCGGACGAATGTGGAGCGATTGCGGAAGTTGTTTGAAGTTGAAGTTGTACTTTATTCGGAATTGGTAAATCGTGTCGATGAGGCACAGGTCGGAGACGCTGCGCCAGCGAGGACGGTGGACGGTGACAAAGTGCTCGTTATCGATAATATTGGAATGTTATCTGCGCTGTATCAATATGGAAAACTAGCGTATATCGGCGGCGGATTTGGTAAAGCGATTCATAATATTTTAGAACCCATTGCTTTTGGAATTCCCGTTTTGTTTGGACCAAATCATACGGGGTTTCACGAAGCGTTGGCGTTGAAAGAAAGTGGCGGTGGTTTTGTAATTCATTCAAAAGATGAATTTGCAGCGCGATTTTCTGAATTAGAACACACAGATTTTTATCAAAAATCGGCAGAGCAAGCGGAAAATTATATTGAATCTAATTTAGGTGCAACGGAAGCGATTTATGAACATATCTTTTTATAAAAAGAAAGCGAAGTTAGGAAAATGCCGTCCGTTCGTCCATTGCCTTTGCGGCAATGTACATATTAAAGTCACGTTCTGATAATACCTTCAACGTCAGGAAGACGTTGGAGGTGAGTCCCAAATCTCAATATCAAGTCATTTATTTGGTTCTTTGAAAAATTCTATAAACGAGTCAGTCAAAAATATTCTCAACACTACCCTGCGGTCGCTTTCTCGAACAATTTTAGGTCTGACACTGAATTTTTCAAAGAACGAATTATTTTTCCAATTGAAATTGAAATCCGTTACATTTGCGGCTTAAAGACGTTAGAAGTTGGATTCTAGAAGTTAGAAACGAATTTCACTATTTATCTAACGTCTAATATCTAACTTCTAACCTCTATTTATACAATCAAAACAAATATGAAATTTTTTATTGATACGGCAAGCATTGAGCAAATCAAAGAAGCGAAAGATTTAGGCATCATGGATGGTGTTACGACGAATCCTTCCTTGATGGCTAAAGAAGGCATCGCAGGAGAAGAAAATGTGATGGCACATTATGCAAAAATCTGTGAAATCGTTGACGGTGATGTGAGTGCAGAAGTGATTAGTACCGACTTTGAAGGTATGATTGCGGAAGGGCAAAAACTAGCAGATATTGCACCGAATATCGTAGTAAAAGTGCCGATGATTAAAGATGGTGTGAAAGCAATTCGCTGGTTTACCGATCACGGTATTCGGACTAATTGTACGTTGGTCTTTTCTGCGGGACAAGCCATTTTAGCTGCCAAAGCGGGTGCAACTTATCTATCGCCTTTCATTGGTCGGATCGACGATATTAACTGGCGTGGAATGGATTTGATTGCGGAAATTGCAGAAATCTATGCGATTCAAGGTTACGAAACAGAAATTTTGGCAGCTTCTATCCGAAACGCTCGCCACATTGTAGATGCTGCGAAAAATGGCGCAGACATCGTTACTTGTCCATTGAGTTCTATCTTAGGATTATTGAAACATCCATTGACGGATATTGGCTTGGCGAAGTTTTTAGCGGATCACGCTAAGGCGAATGGGTAGTTTTTGAGTTAGAAGTTTTTAGTTGGTAGCTGGTAGTATGCTGGTTATCAATTGATAATAAAAAACGCGCTGGTTGGACTAGCGCGTTTTTTTATTATCACAACTATACTTCACAATAGATTGTTTTTTTAATATGCGTCATTTCCAATCCAAAACCTCTGAGTCTATTCTCGTTACTCAACTGCGTCCTTTATTGGAAGAACGCGGTTTTGAATGGGTCGGTGCGATGCATCAGTTTAGAAAAGCAACGGAGCGTGGATTTGTAGCGGTTGTTTTGGCGATAAGTCCGTACGAAAGTGATGCGATAATTGAATTTCATTTAGGTATTCGGATTGATGCAGTGGAAAATTTGGCTTATTCTTACACCAATGGATTAATGGGCTTTCGCCCAAATAGCATGACGTTGGTTACGCCGCTAAGTCGCATTCTTGATAAACGCTTCCAGCGTTTTACGGTCAAAAATGAATTGGAAGTTAAACAAGTTGCGCAAATATTACTACGGCAACTGGAACAGCGAGGCTTTGATTTTCTATCCACTTACGAAAGTTTGGCTACCCTCGACTACCTTTTTAATCATGCGCCCAACCTACCTTTAAATTTGGTGCATCAGCAAGTCAATCGCGCCCTACGCGGCTTGGCTTTAGCCAAATTGAATCAACGCAATGATTTAGCTCTATTGATTCAGCAGTATCGTGATTTATTAGCGCATCATTACGCGACCGATATGGAAAAGCTGAAGTTTGATGAATTCAGCCAGTTTTTATTGAATTATTCCTTCAATTAGGTTCAAATCATCATTTGAGTCGTTGCAAATCAGCATTTGCAGCACTTCTTGCCTTGCTGTGTTGCACTTTTGTAGGGTCATCTGACAAAGCGTTTTTAGAATTTGAATAAAACGCTACTTATCATTTCACTACTAAAACTATTATCATGCGACGTATTTCAGTCCTTATCTTACTATTCAATTTTATGTTCTGCTCAGTTATTTTTACGCAGACGAATACCAATACTCCAATAAAAACAGAGGTCTTGCTACAACACGAAACTAATCAGGAAGTGAGTAAAGATCTCAAATACATCAAATTCCAATTAAAAAATAATACATTGACGAGGAAACATTTTTATGTGCGTGGACCACAAGGAAAACGCTTTAGTTATGGTTTCCCGATTGGCGCACAACTAAAGCGGGCAGAAAATTGGCCAGTAGGAACGAAGGTCTTTAAAGTGAATAAAATTGGCGGGCGGAAGTTGATTTATACGGTGAAATTAGAAGACGAAGGACAGGTGATTGATCTGTTTTAACTAATACTAAGTAACGGACAAAAAATAACTTCCTGATCTGGACAGGTCAAATTTCTCTCATTTTCCGCTTGAAATCAGTCCCCGAGACAAGCGTCGGGGCAGGCGGCGTATCAACAATTCTCCTTCTTTCAAACGACACTTAGCGAAGCGATCTCACGCCCAAAGGAAGTAAACTG
>JBGCES010000943.1:0-6235 GCA_045106545.1 Saprospiraceae bacterium | reverse complement strand
CAAAAATTAATCACACCTCTCATTGCACGTCTTCAGTATCCAATTTGGGAACGTGCTTTACGTAGTAGCGGCATTGCCGAAGCTGATATTCCACCCATCATCGAAAAGATGAAAAAAGCTTACGTTTCTTGGAATGAAAATGCCTTCCCTGGTTTATTAGGCAACGTCATTTCTGGTCGGATCACTAATCGCTTCGACCTTGGCGGAATCAACAGCGTAGTAGATGCCGCTTGTGCTGCTTCTCTGAGTGCCGTCAAAATGTCGTTGAGTGAACTAGTAGAAGGTCGCGCTGATATGATGATTACAGGTGGAGTTGATACCGACAACTCGCCTTTCATGTATATGTCTTTTTCTAAGACACCTGCCTTTTCTAAATCTAATCATATTACACCTTTCGATAAAGACGCCGATGGAATGCTAATTGGCGAAGGTGTGGGAATGCTAGTATTAAAAAGATTGGCAGATGCTGAACGTGACGGCGACCGCATTTACGCCGTAGTAAAAGGAGTCGGAACTTCCAGTGATGGTCGCTTCAAATCTATCTACGCGCCCCGTGCCTCTGGACAAGCATTGGCAGTACGTCGTACTTACGAGGAAGCGGGTTATGAACCACATACCGTAGATTTATTAGAAGCACATGGAACGGGAACAGGTGGCGGTGATCCCGTCGAATTTGAAAGTATGTCTTCCGTTTTTAGCGAAGGCAATTCTACCAAACAACACATCGCACTTGGTAGTGTAAAGTCGCAAGTTGGGCATACTAAAGCCGCAGCGGGCGCGGCAGGTATGATTAAAACGGTATTGGCATTACACCACAAAATATTGCCCCCGACGATTAATGTCACTGAACCGAATCCAAAGTTCAATATTAAAAATACTGGTATTTATATCAATACGGAAGCGCGTCCGTGGTTACGCGACGATCATCCACGCCGCGCAAGTGTGAGTGCTTTTGGTTTTGGTGGGATCAATGTGCATATTGCCATGGAAGAATATGCGGTTGAAAATGAACAACCGTATCGTTTACATACTCCGCATAAAACAGTTCTTCTCCAAGCCACTACGCCACAGCAATTATTAAATATCTGTCAATCACATTTGACGAATTTGAAAAATGAAACGAGCGCGGCGGATACGTTGCATAAAATTACGCAGCCGCAGCAAGTCTCAGCGAATGCAGCACGCTTAGGTTTTATTTGTCAAGATACAGAAGACGCAGCTAGTTTACTAGAAACAGCGATTACCCAATTACAAAAAAATCAAACGGCTTGGGAACATCCAAAGGGTATATATTTCCGCGACCGCGCTTTGCCAACTGATGGAAAAGTAGTTGCATTATTCTCTGGACAAGGTTCGCAATATGTAGGTATGGGTAAAGAAATCGCTAACGCCTTCCCTACTCTGCGCCGCAGTTTTGCACAAGCAGATTTGGAGCACAGGTTTTCAACCTGTGAAGATGCTAAGCGTTTATCACAAACCATTTTCCCCATTCCCGTTTTTAATAATGCGGATCAAAAAGCACAACAGCTCGAATTAACCCAAACGCAAAATGCGCAACCTGCTATCGGTACGTTGAGTATGGGTTTGTTTAAGATATTAAAAAATGCAGGTTTAAACGTTGACTTTGCAGCGGGTCATAGCTTTGGCGAACTGACTGCGCTTTGGGCAGCGGGCGTTTATGACGATGCGACTTTTATCAAATTGGCAACCAAGCGTGGCGAAGTAATGGGAACGCCTAACACGACTGGTGATGCTGGAACGATGCTGGCAGTCAAAGCAAATTTGCAGCAAGTACAGCAAGAAGTTCAAAACCTCGAAGACGTAAAAATTGCCAATATCAACTCCCCTACTCAGGTCATTTTAGGCGGTAGCACTATTGCCATTCGTAACGCGGAACAGCAATTAAAACAACGCGGTTATTCCGTTCTTTCGCTTCCAGTGGCGGCGGCTTTTCATACTAAATTAGTAGCGCACGCACAACGACCGTTTGCTGAATTTGTGGAAACACAAAACTTCAGTGCGCCACAAATTCCAGTTTTTGCGAATGCTACGGCGCAGCCCTACCCTAACGCAGCGACGGCAATTAAAAAACAATTGCAAGAACAGATTCTCCAACCCGTTCATTTTCAACAACAGATTGAAAATATCTACCAACGTGGCGGACGCGTCTTTATTGAATTTGGACCAAAGGGCGTTTTAACGAATTTGACTAAAAGTATTTTAGCTAATAAAAACGACGTAACCGCAGTGGCTTTAAATGCCAACGCCAAACGTGATAGCGACCTCCAGTTTCGCCAAGCAATTGTCCAATTGCAAGTGCTCGGTGTTCCTTTAAATCAAGTCGATAAATACGAGTTACCGAAACCTGCGCCCGCACCGAAAACAAAATTGACCATCGGTATGGGTGGTAATAATTACGTGAGTCCTAAGACGCAAAAAGCGTATCAGGATGTACTGAATAATGGATTTAAAGTCCAAACTGGCGGTACTAAAATCGTCGAAAAGATTATCGAAAAACCCGTCATTAAAGAAGTAGAGAAGATTGTCGAAATTGAAAAAATCGTCAAAGTTCCCGTAGAGAAAATCGTGGAAAAAATTATCGAAGTACCGAGTCAACCGACTATTGCAGCTTTTCATTCAACACAAAATCAATCAGACATGGCAAATAAAGAAATCATCCAACTGCTACAAACCACTGTGGAAAGTTTCCAACAGCAGCAAACCAAAACGCTATCGGTTTTTGAGCAATTTCTAAAAGACAACCACCAGCAAACGCAGAGCTTATTCCAATTGATGAATGAGCAATTGCAAAATTTGCAAGGCGGTACTCCCCTTCCTGCGACAAACGGTAATGGAAAATCTAATGGCAATGGAAATGGAAAATCCGTAGCGGTTGCCACTAATGGAATTACTAAAAACATTCCGCCAGTCGTTGACGAAAGTCCCGTTTATACCAATGGTTTACAATCTACTACGGAAGTAAACTACGCCGCTCAACCACAAACCGCAGTCGCCGAAGCACCCGTTTCAAATAATGCTCCTGCTGGTAACGCAGATAAACTTGCCGAAATCTTACTCGCAGTTATCAGTGATAAGACAGGTTATCCCGCTGAAATGCTGGAATTAGAAATGGATATGGAAGCTGATTTAGGCATTGACTCGATCAAGCGCGTAGAAATTTTTGGTGCGATGACCGAAGATTATCCCGAAGTAAGTGGCATCAATCCTTCTGAATTAGCTGAGTTACGCACCCTACAACAAATCGTAGATTATATCGCAGGGAACGCTTCCTCTTCAGCAGCTACAGTCGCTGCGCCTAACGTAACCGCAACTACAGTTACTACACCTACATCGAATACCGACACTGCAATTGGCAATGATAAATTAGCCGAAATATTACTCGCAGTGATTAGCGATAAGACGGGGTATCCCGCTGAAATGCTAGAATTAGAAATGGATATGGAAGCCGATTTAGGCATTGACTCGATCAAGCGCGTGGAGATTTTTGGCGCAATGACCGAAGACTATCCTGAAGTAAGTGGCATCAATCCATCCGAATTAGCAGAATTACGTACACTCCAACAAATCGTAGATTACATCGGCAAAAGCGCGAAAAAAAAACACTAGCGTAAATTTTAAGATGGGAACAGCAGCGACGGAAGTTGCTGTTCCCGCCAATTGGAGCACGACTCGTCCCGCTAGTCAAGCGGGAGGTTTTCAACCTGTGAAGAAACCAGAAAGCGATTCACAATCAACAGACAATCGCATCATAACTACTGAAAATTTTCAAGGTGTAGAACGCAGCGAAATTCGCTGGTCCTACCTCCCCCGCCCCGACCAATTAATCATTGATATTCCGAATACGCACTGCGTTATTATTACCAATGAAGGCGGCGAATTGACCCGCAACGTAGTCGCGCAACTCACCGCCGAAGGGCATCGAGTAGCAGTTTTAAATTTACCAAATATCCCTATTGAAAACGCATTTAATCAACACCATTTAGGTTCACAATCTGACTCCGACATTAAAAATATCTTGTCCGAAATCACCCAACGACACGGTCAGATTGCTGGTTTTATCCATTTACATCCCCATTTTGAATTTCAAAAACCAAATTTTGCCCAACATTTTACGACTGAAAAAAATATTACTAAATCTGTTTTTCTACTCGCCAAACACTTACAACAACCACTCAACGAATTTGGCGAAAGCCATACCCGTGCCCAGTTTTTGACAGTCACACGGATAGACGGAAAACTTGGTACGGAACAAAGTCGTGGCAATGTTTCTGTCGTCGGTGGCGGTTTGACGGGCTTGGTTAAATGTCTTAATCAAGAATGGAAATCGGTCTATTGTCGCGCCGTTGATATTCAGCCAGAACTGAATGCTAATTTCATTGCACAGCAAATTTTAGATGAATTTTACGATGCGAATGCGAAAATCGTTGAGGTTGGAATTTCTAACACAGGACGCGGCACACTCAAAGCATTTCCTACCCAACTAACTGATAATGAAGAAATTACGACTACCATCACTAGCGAATCAACTTTCCTAGTCAGCGGTGGCGGCAAAGGAATTACTGCAACTTGCGTCATCGAAATGGCGGCGAAGTTTAAGTGTAAATTCATCCTCCTCGGTCGCTCCGATGCGAGTTATCAGATTCCCGCTTTCGCTAAAAACGTGACGGACGCCAATCAACTCAAACGGTTGATTATGGAAGATCTAAAAGCAAAAGGTGAGAAACCCAATCTCAAAGTTGTCAAGCAGATATTTAATAAAATCAATGCGAAACGCGAGATAGAAACAACTCTCAACGCGATAGCAACCAACGGTGGTCAAGCCGTTTATTTGAGTGCCGATGTAACCAATGCCGCCTCAATCAAACAGCAACTCAATACCCTCGATTTTACTTTTAAAAGCATCACGGGCATCATCCATGGCGCAGGTCGCTTAGCGGATAAGCTAATTCAAAATAAGACCGAACAGGATTTTGAAAATGTCCTTTCGGTAAAATTAGATGGCTTGCTGAGCTTACTCCGCGTGGTCAATATTAATAATTTAGATCACCTCATCCTTTTCTCTTCCGTCGCTGGTTTTTATGGAAATGTGGGACAAAGTGATTACGCGATTGCTAACGAAATTTTAAGTAAAGCCGCTTATCTATTTAAAACCAATCACCCCAAAACGCAAGTCAGTGCGATTAATTGGGGGGCGTGGGACAGCGGAATGGTGAGTCCACAATTAAAGAAATTATTTGATGAACATGGCATAAAATTAGTCTCCAGCGATGGCGGCGCAGCCCGATTGGTCAACGAATTAAATGTAAAATATGCCAACCAACCGCAAGTGATTATCGGCGGTACGCTACCCGTTAGCGATAGTTTTATTAGTGAAGATTTGAAAACGCAGCGCGTTCAACGACAGTTGACCTTAGCGGATAATCCATTTGTAAAACACCATACGATTCAAGGCAATCCCGTCTTACCCGTCGTCAATGCCGTCGGTTGGATGGCGCAAGTCACGGAGCGTTTATATCCTGGTTATCAGGTATTTAAAGTAGAAGACACTAAACTATTTAAAGGTATCGTCTTCGATGGAAAACAAGCAGAACATTACACTTTAGAAGTCAAAGAAACCGCGAAAACAGCGGAACAAATTGATTTCATTGTTACCGTCATGAGTAACGCCAATCAAAAGTTACCGACTTATCATTACCGTACTAAAATTGTTCTCGTCCACCGCAATCACGTACCCGCTGCCCCCAAATTTCAACCTGATTTATCTTTTGATTATCAAACAACCAAGGGCAATATTTTATATCAAGACGGCTCACTTTTCCACGATCACTATTTTCAAGGCATCACCGAAATCATTGATTTAAATAAAAATCAGATGATTTTAAAATGTACTACTCCAGTCGTACCAACTGCCGACCAAGGTCAGTTTCCCGTAGAAACGATTAATACCTTTTTCGCAGATATTCAGTACCAAGGCATGGTCGTGTGGGTAGATAAAATGTACCAAGCCAAGAGTCTTCCCCTCTCCACCGAAAGCGCGACGATTTACAAAAAAGTCAATTTCAATCAGGAGTTATTCGTCCACGTTGCCGTGCGCGAACATAGTGATTTTAAGATGGTGGCGGATTGTACGACTTATGATGCGGAGGGGAATGTTTATTTGAAGACGGAGGGAGCGGCAATTACAGTGAGTAAAGATTTGACGTGGTAATGGAGC
>JBGCES010000942.1:0-16710 GCA_045106545.1 Saprospiraceae bacterium | reverse complement strand
TTTCCACTGACGAAAGCTAAAATTCGTGTTCATACGATTCCGCATCATCCCGACGTGGAAGTGCAGGACGAAGCCTTTGTGATGGTTCCCAAGGATACCGCAGAATACGGCGTGATTAGCGATATTGATGATACAGTCTTGCGGAGTTACGTTACGTCGCCATTGATGTCAAAGACTGCATATTATACCTTTTTCAAATCTGCTAAATCTAGGATGTCTTTCGCGGGTGCGCCCGAATTATATCGCGCACTACGCAAAGGAAGTGATGGCAATCGCCGCAATCCGATTTTCTACGTTTCCAATAGTCCGTATAATTTATTTGATTTTTTAATGGCTTTTTTAGAAACGGCAAAGCTACCGTTAGGCCCGATTATGCTGCGTGATTTTGGTTTGTTCAAACAGCGAGATCCTAATTTAAAGAGTGAGAAATACGAAAATATTGCCCATATTCTACGCGCTTATCCCGACTTACCCTTTATTTTAATTGGCGACAGCGGCGAGAAGGATGCCGATATTTACCAAGACATTACGCGCAATTTTCCAAATCGAATTCAAGCTATTTACATCCGCGATGTACAATCGAAACGTCGTGCAAAACGCATCAAAGTATTGATTGATAGCTTTAAAGATGTGACGATGATTCTAGCTAATGATTCCACTGTGATTGAGAAGCACGCGATCGAGCAGGGGTTCATTCGAGAACAGACATTGGAGAAAGCAAAAGAGCAATTGCAAGGAGAGGGCGTTTAATTTATAACGTGAATTGAGCATTTTCTACCACTTTGCGTCAGGGTAGGCCCGAGGAAGAAATTGCATTTCAGCCAAAATAAAACCTAAGTGTTCCGAATGTTGTCCTTCTTTTCCTCCTTTTTGCATCCAATTATTAGATGGTTGAATTAGAGTAGCTTGTGCTAGTATTTCTGCTACTTTTTGATCGTACAATGGTTTGATTTTTTCTAAATCAACCGCAATTCCTGCGGCAAGTAATTCTTTATCTACAGCATTTGCAGTCGTCAGCTCTCCCGTGTACATCCAAATTTCATCGATCGCTTTTTGCATTTTTTCATGACTTTCTTCAGTACCATCTCCCAAACGGATAATCCATTCTGAACTATAACGCAAATGATAAGTCACCTCTTTTAAAGACTTTTCAGCAATCGCCGCTAGCGTTTTATCAGTACTTTTCACCAATGCTACGTGGAAATAGTAATTATAAACATCATAAAAAAACTGTCTAGCGATAGTCATCGCAAAATCTCCATTCGGCTGTTCCACTAGCAAGAAATTACGAAAATCATGTCCATCCCGATGGTACGCCAAGTCATCCTCTGATCGACCTTTTCCTTCTACCTCGCCAGCATAAGCCAGTAAAGTACGCGCTTGACCAACCAAATCTAAAGCAATATTAGTTAGTGCCATATCTACCTCTAGAATTGGACCATGACCACACCACTCCGACAAGCGATGTCCTAAAATTAGTGCGCTATCTCCCAAACGGAGCGTATAATCAAATAGAGCTTCTTTTATCATCTTAATTGGAACATTAAGTATTGCCGAAATAATTTGAGTTAGATATTTTTAACCTCGTCGGGTAAATTATAAAAGGTCGGATGCCGATATATTTTATCAGCAGCAGGTTCAAATAACTCACCCGCTTCTTCGGGATTAGATGCCGTAATTTGCTCCGAAGGAACAACCCAAATGCTAATGCCTTCCTGTCGGCGGGTGTAAACATCACGAGCATTGTTGATTGCCATTTCTGCATCAGGCGCATGTAAGCTACCTACGTGTTTATGCTGCAAGCCCTGCTTACTACGGAGGAAAATTTCCCAAAGTGGCCAGTTTTTCATAATTGAAATATAGAAAAGTGATTAGTAATTAAATTCATCAAGCAACTTTCAGTGTACGTTCAGCAGCCTTCTTTCTTTGTTGACGCTTCTCGGCGTGTGCTAGTGCCGCTTCGCGTACCCACGCTCCACGTTCGTGGGCATTTTTACGTGCATCCAATCGTTGTTTATTACAAGGACCATTTCCTTTTACTACATTCCAGAATTCCGACCAATCGATTTCACCAAAATCATAATGTCCGCGTTCTTCGTTCCATTTCAAATCAGGATCAGGAATGGTTATGCCTAATACTTTCGCTTGCTCGACCGCTACGTCAACAAATTTTTGGCGCAATTCATCATTTGTAAAACGCTTAATTTTCCAACGCATACTCTGCCCTGTATGCGGAGAATCGGTATCACTTGGTCCGAACATCATTAGAGCAGGCCACCACCAGCGATTAAGAGAATCTTGCGCCATTTGATGTTGCGCAGCTGTTCCTTTTGCCAAATTCAACATGATTTCAAAACCTTGTCGCTGGTGAAAGCTTTCTTCTTTACAAACCCGTACCATTGCCCGTGCATAAGGACCGTAAGAGCAACGACAAAGCGGTACTTGGTTCATAATTGCTGCACCATCTACTAGCCAGCCAATCGCGCCAATATCTGCCCAAGAAGTAGTTGGATAATTAAAAATACTGCTATATTTTGCTTTGCCCGTATGGAGTTGCTCTAGCAATTCATTACGCTCTATTCCGAGGGTTTCAGCTGCGCTATATAAGTACAATCCATGCCCCGCTTCGTCCTGCACTTTTGCTAATAATGCCACTTTACGACGCAAAGAAGGCGCACGAGAAATCCAATTTCCTTCAGGTAACATTCCAACGATTTCTGAATGGGCATGCTGCGAAATTTGCCGAATTAAGGTTTTGCGATAAGCATCGGGCATCCAATCTTTTGGCTCGATCCGAATATCTGAATCAATTCTATTTTGAAACCGTTCTTCGAGTTGTTGAATATTGTTAGCCATAAAGTGCGCGTTTTATCAATTAATTAAAGACTGATAGGTAGATTGACAAAAATTGTAGCAAGACGTCCATGATGAGCGACTTAGACAATTTTAATAATCAAACAAAGATATGAACCTGTTTACAAAGTTAATTAACTTCATTTTTAAAAACGAACAAACGTTCGTTTTGGTTTATAAAAACTTAAAATTTATAACTTTCATTCTTTCAATTCGTTTCCTTTTACGAACCTGATGATGTAGTTTTGATTAAATACGAAAGTAGCAAACGATTTAAGAATTACCGAAGCTGTTTGATCTATAATAAAAGTCATTTGTTACTTTTCCTTGTTCATTGTTATTCCTTATAGAAACCATGCTCGAACAATATCTCCGTCGCATTCAACCGCTCTCTGCTCAACGCTTACGCCAGTTAGGTTTACATTGGTTTTTGGATAATGAAGCCTATTTTACGGATGAGTTGCTTGCAATTTCTCAGCGTCGTTGTGACGCATTTTATGCTGCGGGGGAGCAGTTGGTGCAGATGTATCGCGAGGCAGCGCAGTTCGTTATCAAGCAACGTTTGCTGACAACTTTAGATATTCCTCCCTCCATGCACGGTATGATAAAATATACTTATGCAGCTCCGCGTCATTTGAATTTAGTCGGACGTTTTGATCTCGCGGGTGGCATTCAGGGATTACCCATTAAGTTGCTAGAATACAACGCGAACATCACTACACTACTCCCCGAAACGGCACTGATTCAGCGCGAACAATTGCAACAGAGCGCGATCTTAAACGATGGGCAATTTAACTATTTACAAAAAGACTTACGGCTACGATTACAACAAATACAGGATAATTTCCCTTATCATCAACCACAGCTATTGATTACAACATTGGGACATCCATTGGATGATCTTAATGCAGATTTTATCGGCTTTGTAGCTGAAGAAGCAGGTTTTACAGTAGTACATGCGTTGTTTACGGAACTCGAATTTTCTAATCTAGGTATTAGTTTGCGGGAGCAACCGAACCAGTATTTCCCATTTGTTTATCAATCTTTTGGGTGGGAATATCTTGCCTATGAACGCGCAGACTTACTCCCTGTTATTAGCGATTTAGTCATTCAAGAAAAGTGTATTTTTTTACAACCACCCTATACCATGCTCTTACAAAATAAGGGTTTATTAAAGTATCTGTGGGATTTGAATCCAGCACATCCGCTATTATTGAAAACAGATTTTACGAAAGAAGGACTTGGGCGAGAAAACTACGTACGGAAAAGTATCTATGGTGGAGAAGGCGAAAATATCGCTATTTATAAAAAAGGAAAACCGCTACGTGCACACGGAGGACATTACGGTAATGTACCAGCAGTCTATCAGGATTTTGCGGAACTAGCACAAGATAACACTCGTCATTATTATCAACTTAGCCTTTTTATTGTGGATGAACCCGCAGCGATTTGTTTTAGAAGAAAAGATCACCTCATTGTAGATGAAGAAGCGAGTTTCATGGGGCACTTTATTGAAGCTGATGAATGATGGAGAAGTTGGAAGTTAGTTATGGCGTTTTTAAAAATCCCCTATAAAGCGTGAGTGACGAGATGACCTATTGATAAATTCAGCGCGCTAGTGATTGATAAAGTACTTATTCTTTAGCTTGATTAAATGTTAATTTAATATTAACTTTGAGTAAAAATAAAGTTAATACTAATGAATAAGCTTCTATTTATACTCTTATTGATCACACAATTAACTCATGCTCAGAGTTATGTATCTTTCTTAGATGTTGATGTAAAACATAAAAAAGAAAAGACGACTATTTTTAACAATATAAAGACAGTTCCTTTTGCGATAATTGAAGGGATGATACTCGTAGAGGCAAACATGAATCAACAGAATGGTAATTATATTATTGATACCGGTGCTCCTACTTTAATCATTAATGAAAAGCCGACTGCAAATGGACTTAGAGCGGGGAGGGGCATTAGTGAAAGTTTAGTAACTGCTGAAGTCACTATCAAAGATTTCAATTGGTCAGGGATTCATAAAACAAATATCAGTGCTTATAAAGTAGATATTAGCCACTTAGAAAAAGTATCAGGTAAAGCTATTGAAGGTATCATTGGGTATGATATTTTAAAGGAAGTCGAATTATTGGTTGATTATCAAAATCATACTTTGCAATTAATTCCAATTCAAACTATAAAAAAGGAATCTCACCAGCCTCTTGCGATTATTCCTTTTACTATGCAGGCACATTTGCCCGTTATTAAAGTTAACATAGGCAAAAAAAAATTAAGACTAGCATTAGATACTGCCTCAGAGCGTAATATTTTAGATGTGAAAATATTAAAAAAATTAGCTGATAATTGTATTTCAAATAAGCAAGTAGGCGAAATCCAAGGCGTTGACCAGCAAATCAAAAAAGTACAAGTAGCTTCGATTCAACAAACAACTATTGAAGATTTAGCCTTCGACAATATGTCCTATTTATTTACCGATTTATCTCACCTAAAATCAGAAAGCGATATTTACATTGATGGACTTTTAGGCTATCCTTTTTTCAAGCAAAGAAAGATGTCTATTAATTATGAGGAACAGAGAATATATGTTTGGGCACAATAATAGACTATGACTAATCGCCCAAATGTGGTTGTAAGTAACCGTTAATCAGATCAATAATAACTTCAGTTCAAGTCATATTATTAGTATTAACTTAAAGTAAATTCTAGTTCCTTCCTCCAATCTACTTAATTTTAAAATTTATATCCGTATAAATTGAAATTTCAAAATAAAATTAGGCGACTTAATCATTTGGAAAAAATTGTTTCCCAGGTTAATTTACAATAATTCAATTCGCAAACACTTCCTTAATATTAGCCTAACATTTCCTCCTTCATCTTTTACAAAAGTTTAAACTTACCTTAAAAAGTAGCTTAGATAGTACATAGATATTTGCAGTAAATATTACACCTACTGTTTTAATCTATTTACAATCGACTATGAAAAAAATTTTAACTTTTTTATCTTTTCTATGCTCAGGATTATTGCTCCAAGCACAAAACATCATTAAAATCACGGATAACGATCTACAAGGTAATAGTACCTATAATTGGACAGCAGATAATGTTTACCAACTAGATGGTTTTGTTTTCTTAGAAGAAGGCGGTATCCTTAATATTGAGGCAGGAACTTTTATCCAAGGCATCGAATCTCCTTCTACCAGCGATAATGCCTCCGCCCTAATTATCACGAGGGGGGCAAAAATAAATGCCTTAGGAACGGCAGATGACCCCATCGTATTTACAGCAGAAATAGATGACTTAGATGACCCGATTGACTTGACAGTCAATGATAGAGGCTTTTGGGGCGGTTTAATCATCTTAGGCTACGGACAACTAGCAAATGCCACGGCAGAAACAGCCGTAGAAGGTATTCCCGAAGGAGAAGATCGAGCCTTATTTGGTGGAGATAATGACGCAGACAACTCTGGTATTCTACAATATGTATCTATCCGACACGGAGGAGCAGAACTATCGCCAGGTAATGAAATCAATGGTTTGACGTTAGGCGCAGTTGGAAGTGAAACAATTATTGAAAATATTGAAGTGATTGCCAACGATGATGATGGCATTGAATTTTTCGGTGGAGCAGTTAATGTAAAATATGCAGCTGTTTCTTTTTGTGCAGATGACCAATTTGATTGGGATTTAGGTTGGAGAGGAAACGGGCAGTTTTGGATGACTTTATTGGGGGATGATGATGGCGATAATGGTGGAGAATTAGATGGTGCAAAACCTGACGACGGCACACCTACTTCTAATCCTACTATCTACAATGCAACATTTATCGGGGCAGGTTGTGGAACAACCGCTAAAAATGCTACTGGACTTTTATTTAGAGATGGTTCAGCAGGAACGATAGCCAATAGCGTCATTACTGACTTTAATTTTGGTATAGAAGTGGAGGATCGAGCAAGTGGTGTAGATAGTCGTCAAAGAATGGAGGCAGGTGATTTAGTCTTAACCAATAATGTATGGTGGAATTTCTGTAATGGCAGTGAACTAAACGCTGGAGCTAACGGATTTGTACGCGCTACAGAGGATGCAGAAGATGCAACAGCCCAGTTTTTACTAAACCATTTAGCAGCGAATAGAAATCTTATTCAAGACCCACAATTTATCTTAACCCGCACAGACGATGGGACTTTTAACCCTCTAGGTGAAGACTTAAATACTGATCGAACAGCGCATATTGATGAATATCCAGCAGATACTTTCTTCACTCCAGTTTGCTTTACGGGTGCATTTGGACAGGATGCTGTTTGGATACAAAACTGGACTGCTTTAGCTACTTACGGTGTTTTGAATCCTAATCTAGCCTTTGGTTTACCGACTGCTAGTTCAAGTTGCGAAACTACTTCCACCGAAGAAATCATAATACATGCAAAAGGGTATTCTTTAATTCAGAATAACCCAAATCCTACCACAACCACCACTCAGATTGAATTTACTTTAGCTAAAAGGAAAAACATCAGCTTAACCATCTTTGACTACACAGGAAAAGAAATCACTCGCCTAATTGATAATGCTATTTACCCTCCTGGTTTAAATGCAGTTAGATTAGACGTTTCAAAATTAGCGAATGGCGTATATTTCTACACTTTGAGCAATGAAGAGATTGTATTAACCAAACAACTGGTTGTTTTAAAATAAGCGAATTGCGAATAGCCAACAGTAAAAAATGCTGCTTTAAATTATCTAATTACTCATTTATCATGAAAATCAAACAAGTCATTCTTTTCCTAATTACTCTTTGCTTGGCGGGTACAACTTACGCCCAAATGGGTACTATTCGAGGTACAATTAGCGATCAAAAAACAGGAGAACCGTTGATGTTCACCAACGTAATCGTCCCTAATACGAATCCTGTTATTGGCGCGCAAACCGATTTAGATGGAAATTATGAATTAGACTTAGGCACTGGAACTTACGCTTTAGAAGTTTCCTATGTGGGATATATAACTAAAACCATTACAGATATTTCGGTCAAAGTAGGAGAAATCACAGTAGTTGACTTCCCTATGGCGGAGGAAGGCTTACAATTGGAAGAAGTTGTCGTTAGTGCAGAGCGAATTGAACGTTCCGAAAATGCCTTATTGATGTTGCAAAAGAAATCTTATGCCATTCAAGACGGTATCTCTTCGCAGGAAATGAGTCGAATTGGAAGCAGTAATGCAGCAGAATCTGCTAAGAGAGTTTCTGGTGCGTCGGTTATTGGTGGAAAATATGTAAATATTAGAGGATTAAGTGACCGCTATATCAATACACAGATGAACGGCATCCAATTACCAAGTACCAATCCATATAGAAATAGTACGCCCTTAGATTTGATTCCAGCTAACTTGTTGGACAACTTAGTGATTACCAAAACCTTCACTCCTGACCAGCCAGGAACGGTAACGGGAGGAAATGTCAATTTGAAAACTAAGCGTTTCCCGGAAAGGTTCACCCTATCTTTCTCTGCATCTACTACTTATAATACCGTCTCTTCTTTAAACGATGAATTTCTGACTTACCAAGGTGGGAAAACGGATTGGTTAGGTTATGATGATGGTACAAGAGCCTTACCTACCATTTTTGAAGATCCCGCTAACAGAGCATTATTGACTTCTAGTGCCTACATCAAAGGGCGAAATAATGACGAGTTAGCAGCAGTAGTAGATCAAGCCTCAAAAGCATTGAATCCTCAGAAAACGGCTACGACGATGACGACTCCACTAGACCAAAGCATTGCTTTTTCTATCGGAAATCAGGTACAAGTTGGAAATAATCCGTTAGGTTTTTTACTTGGCGTAAATTATAGAAGAAACTATCGGTCTAAGGTTGGCTTACAAAGAACCAATCCAGAATCACCAGGTTTAGATGCACCCACTTTAAATGATAATTTCAATTTGACAGGTAATGAAGATACAGAAAATGCACAAGTTGGTGCTTTAGCTAATGTGTCTTACAAATTTGCAGGAACCAATAAAATAAGTTTTAATGCTTTTTATAACCACGATGCCGAAAAAGGCGCAGGCTTTTTATCAGGTCCTTATTCAGGTATTATTTCTGGTGGTAATATTTTTGAAACGAGAAGTTTACTATTTCAAGAAAGAGAATTATTGAGTTTGCAACTAATGGGGGAACACGTCATTCCATCCTTAAATAATTTAAAAATTGAATGGGCGGGAAGCAATGTGGCATTATCACAATCTGAGCCAGATTTACGTTTCTTTGCCAATACTTTTGACCCATTAGCAGCAGCGGATGGTACTCCTGCTTTCTTTATTTCTCCTTCTGAGTATCCACTGCCTTTTCACTATTTTAGAGATTTAGCGGATGTACAAAGACAAGGTAAATTAGATTTTACCTTACCAATCACTGAGAATAAGGCGAATAAAATCAAGTTTGGCGTTTCCTATTCTACGAAGGAAAGAAATTTTGCAGAAGAGCGTTTCCAGATCCAAAATAGATCAAGAAATGGGGCAGCATTCACAGGCGATGCAGACACCTTTTTTGCAGCCAATAATACCGGAATTATCGGAGAAGATAGCCGCGGCAGAAATATTATTGGCTTGTTTGTTACGGATGAAAACGTGCCTGCCAATAATTATATCGGAATGGAAAACATCTTGGCAGGTTACGCGATGACAACGTATGAATTTGATAAACTCCAATTTATTGGTGGATTAAGAATAGAGACAACAGACTTTACTGTCACAAGTGCAGATGAAACCAAAGAACAAGGAAAGATTGACGAAGTGGATTTCTTACCATCGCTTAATTTAATCTACCGATTGAACGAAGAAATGAACATCAGAGGGTCTTTTACGCAGACTTTAGCTCGACCCAATATGAGAGAGGTTGCGCCATTTTCGGCATTCGACTTCATCGGTGGGCCCATCTTTACTGGCAACCCTGAGTTACAACGGTCGTTGATTCAAAACTATGATTTGAGGTGGGAATTATTTCCGAAAATAGGAGAAATTATTGCGGTAAGTGCTTATTATAAACACTTTGATAACCCAATTATCTCTGCTTTTATCCCCAGTGCACAAAACCCAGAGATTAAGCCAATCAATGTAGAAGAGGCTAAAATTTATGGTGTAGAATTAGAGTATAGAAAGAACTTAGGTTTTATCTACAATGGCTTAAAAGATTTCAAATTTTCTACCAATATCTCTCTTATCCACTCAGAAACAACAATTCAAGATGTGGAATTAATCTCCATTAGAGAGAACTTTATTTCTGATTTTTCTGCCAAGCGACCATTTCAAGATCAGTCACCATTTTTATTCAATGCTTCTTTGACGTATAATAATTTAGATAATGGTTTAGATGGTATTTTATCTTTCAACAATTTTGGCAATCGCTTAGCAGAAGCAAGTCTATCAGGTTTGGATAACTACGAAAAATCTCGACCACAGTTAGATTTCTCTATCAGAAAGCGTTTTACCGAAAAATACAGCTTCAAATTTGGTGTTAACAATATTCTAAATACTGATTTCCAAAAAATCATTGACTATAATGATACCGAATATGTATTTGAAAGCTACCAACGAGGAGTCTCTTTTCAATTAGGGTTTTCTTATGATATTAGATAATTGGACTAAAATAATAAGCTTGTAAGTGTCTCGCCATGAGTAGATGGATGGAGGAAATTGGATTGTGGAGATATTAGATACCGCTTTGATTGATCTCTTTTGCAAGTTTATACGTCAACCTATTTACATATAATCTTCTCTAATATTTTTAACCTATTATTAATTTCAACTTAACTTTAAGTTCAAACTAAACATAGAGATTTGTACTGATTAATTTGGGAGGTACTAAGCTTAAATGACATTTTGCGATAATTAGTACCTCCTTTTTCATTAGACTCTTGAATTGCTACGTGATGGATTTCTTATACCTCGTAGCCTAAAGTTTGATAGAATTTACGCGCTAGCAGGAAGCTATAGCGTAGAAATAGCAAGGAGCTATGAAATCACCTATACCTAATTTACAATATGGTAAAACGTTATGAATTTAGGTTGTAATTCAGGTTTAAAAGAAGTAACGCAGTAAGTTGACGGCCATTTTGAAGCCATTTTGCAGGCTTTGCCCTTTGGCTAGTGTTTCTTCGGTGTAGAGTACTTTGATTGGAACTTCGCGGTAGGTTGCTTGATTTTCGCTGATCAGGCGGATAAACTCGGTACAAAATTCGTAGCCGTTGAAGCGCAATTCAGCTTGGCGCGCAAAGTCGGCGGTAAAAGCTTTCATTCCCGATTGGCTATCGGTTACAAATAAGCCGAATAAAACCCCCGTCATCCAATTGCCGATACGATTGTAAATACGACGGTGACCAGGGATTTCGTTTTCTTTATTTAAAAAACGACTCCCGATGACTACATCCACTTTTTCGTTAACTACCGTATTCACCAAGCAATCAATATCCGAAGAATAATGCTGATTATCAGCATCCATAGTGACGATAATGTCTGCTCCTTCTTCGATAGCGTACTCGATTCCCGTTTGGGTGGCAGCTCCAGCGCCTAAGTTGATGACGTGATTTAAAACTGTTGCTCCAGCAGTTTCGGCGACTTGCCGCGTTTTATCGCTACTTCCATCATTTACGACGACGACATTATTATACCCAAAATGAAATGCATCGCGGATAACTTTACCGATACGGGTTGCCTCATCTTTGGCAGGAATAACGATGTAAACAATTTTGTTCATGGAATGACGACTAAAACTTTGAAGAAACAGGGTTAAAATCCTTTCAAAAAAACAAAATGTGGATAAAAGGGAATAGAGATTATTATAATACGTCCCACAAAGATAATGCTTAAAACGGTAATTCGCTAATAAACAACAATGCAACAGTATTTTTACTATATGTTAGCTATTACTAAATCTTTCATAATGAGTTATTTATACGAGCAATAGATATTTTATAAATATTTCTTATCATCTACTGTCCTTCTAGGTATTGCCGAAATAATTAATTAAACACTTAAGATTTAGAATTGACCATTTTTTCTATATTTTTCAAATAGTACAAAAAATACTCATTTCTAAATCGTTTAATTAATTATTTCGGCGTGGCTAGGTTGACAATGGGATCAATGATTTCAAAGACCGCAAAGTTACCCGGGCGAACGACATTAGCCCCAGATACAGAGTATATATTATTTCCATCAGCAGTACGTACGACATTATCTGTAGCTACAAATTGTAGCGCAGGATTACGATCAACAAATTGTACCAAACGGGTAAATTTCTTCCGCAAGGTTTGCTCAGGTGTTTGATCTATTTTTGCCGTATTTAAATCAATAATGATGTAGCGAAATCCACTCGCTTTCATTGCTTGCGCCATCTCTGTCTTATTCGGAAATGCTTTATCCAACCCATCAAAAAAGCCCAGTTGATTATCGGTAACGATGCGCTTATCGTTCTTTTTTACAAAAAATGGCAAAAAAGTACCTATACGTAAAATGAGTGATTTTTCTTCTCGATTTATTTGTTCCATAGCTATTTTAAATTGCGGGAAAACCGCATCTAAAACAGCGCCATCCGTTGCTACATTTCCTGCGTATTGCAGGACTACAGGGAAGAGTAGGTTTTTTGCATTCGCTTCGTTCGTTGGTAAATAATTAGAGGCGCGATAAGCAAAAGACATAAAAATCCATACAGCAAGAATCGATAAAAATCCGTAGTATTTCAATCGATAATTAGCTAGAAATCCTACATTTTTACTCACAAATCCAGCTACAATAAACATTAGTCCCAAAGTAATCATTAACAGACCATACCAAGGAATACCTGCTGATAACACCAACCAAAGTAGCGCAAAAAAGCTGAGAAGATTCACGATGCTTTTAGTAACCAAAGAATGATCTTCCACGCGAAAATTGATCAATTGTAAAATACCTAAAAAGAGCGCGATTAATAATGGATAAGTGATATAATCACTCTGTCCCGTGATGGAATCGAATAGACTTGCCAGCGGTTGATAAAGCGTATTGAAAAATTGATAAATATAAGATGTAATTACGCGCGTAGGTGCATCACTAAAGCTTGTTTCATTCAAGTAATTTTGTAAATGCTCCCCTACTTGTTCTACGGGTACATTACGCCGATTGCTATACCCCGTAGGAATTGCAATCGTTACCATTAACAGCATCCCTAGAATGACGACAATATTCATCCACGGGCGTTTGCTATTTCCTAATAAAAATAAGAGTGGCAGAAACAATAGTAACAGAAAACTAATATCCACATAAGTACTTTGGATATTGGTATTCATCGTTACATCGTAAGGCAATGACAAATAGCGAGGCAATAAATCTTCGTAACCAGCATAGCGTTGTATCTCTTCTCGAATGGGTGAAGCAGCTGCCTCTTTAGGCTCAGCGGCTTGTTGCGCTAGAGCAGCATGACTTACGAGCAATATCCCGAGTAGAAAAATATATTTAGCAATGGAGATGATATGATGACGCATATTGGATATTGGATATTGGATATTGGATATTGAAAAAAGCTAAACAATTAAGCAGTAAAGCAATTGTATTATTATTAATTTCCTTGCTGTGCCCGCCAATTTTGCTGAATCTCAATCGGAGAAATCCCTGGTCCAGTTCGTTTACCAAAAAGTAATGCCTTTACTGATATTTTCTCGGATTCGACTGCGTTTTTAACTGGCCAGTGGATAAAGCTAATGATTAATAGACTCCCAAAGAGCACAGAAATCCGCATACTTTTTAATAACTGTTCACGCTTACCCACGAATAACATTGCAGTTAGAATTAATCCGCCAATTAATAATATCCACTGCAAAGTATCTGCACCCAAATGGTATTTACGCGCTCCACTCATATCGTCCACTCTACCAATCAGTAGAATGGCAAAACTTAATAAAAACACCGTAATCAAGCCAATTTTGCCACTATGAACATACCAAATACCACCTAAAATTCCAAAGATTAAAAACAGTGAGGTAAATTTAATACCCATCGCAAAACCTGCTAATATTCCAAGCGTAATGATTAGATTATTTTTTTTTAGAAAAGAAGAATTATTGTCTTCTGTGGAAGCACTATTAGCCTGAGCAAGATTTGCCAAACTAGGAATCTGACCTTCTATTTTTACAACTTGCGCTACCCAATTGACGAAGACAATCATCATGGTTAGACTAATAAAAAGTAGTCCCATATCAATTTTCATATCTTTATAAGTCTGAAAAATCACGGTAGGAAGGGAGTAAAACAATAAACTAGTCAGCAGTGCATGATTAACGTTCAGCCACCGACGACTCAAAGCATACAATGCAAAAACACTAAGTATGACACCTAATTGAGAAATTCCCAAAGCAAACTCCGTCATCCCAAAAACCGTGTAACCAATCGACATCAACAAGGACCAATTATAAGGCTGGAATCCTGCAACTAATCCTTGATAATCATTAATTAAAGATGCTAAATTCATATAAAGCGAAAGCGCATCAAAACCAAAAGGATACGGACGAACCAATTGCAGACAACTCGTCACCACAAAAAACAACAGCCAAACTAAACTACTCGCTCCCAACCAATTCATCTCTTTGCTGACGGCGAATCGATTCACAGAAATCAGCTGCAAAAATGCCAAACTATTGCGCCAAAAAATAATAGCAGGAAGTAGGAAAACGGGTAAGATGATAAACCATTGTAAGCCGCCGAATGTGGCAATCATGAAAAGTAAAAAAGTCAACACAGATAAACCAACGGCAATAGATACAATGGTTTCTTCTCGATCAAGAATCTGATTATTGAGTTTTTTTATAATAAAATTACCTATGCTGTAAGCTGGTAATACTAATACGAGAGTGATACCTAAGATGAGCAAAGTTAAATTGAGCCAAACCGAAAAATAAGCTCCTCCTGTAAAAAGCGGAATATCTAGCTGCATCGTCTGTGCTCCCACTGCGATAAATGCTAAGCTGGAAAAAAGCAGATAAATACCAATCCCACTAAATAGAATAGAAGGTGTAGCTTTATTACGATTACGACTCACCCAAAAGCTCAGTCCTCCGCACAAGCCTAACAACAAGAGCAATAAACCCCAAAATTGGAAATACCCAATAGCAGAACTATATACAGCATGCGTTGCCCAATAGTCCAAAGCGATAAAGAACAACCAAAAAATGGCAAAAATAATGGTTGCCCATTTAGAAATTTTTGTCAGCAAGATGAATAGGATTAAACGCAGAAAAAGATATTTGTCTGCTCGTTTGGAAAAATAGTGGCTAGTGATAAAATCGGCGCAAAGGTAAGGATTATTCGGAATTCAGTGCAGTAGGTAAGTATGCTAATGATTAATCGGCAGAGAAAAACGATTAATTGTAAGCAGCAGGTTTAGGCTAATTCAGTTTCCATTTTTTAAATAAATTATTTATTTTTAATATATTTTGTTTTCGCCATTTACCTCAGAGTATGTAAAAAGCCATTATCTTCGTGCTATCGCAAGTAAATATAAAATGTAAAGGTGATGCAGGTCATTATACATTATATACTATACATTACACATTTAGACCAACATGCAATTTTATCAATGGCTGGTTCCGCTGATCGCATTATTCTTCATTATTAGAATTATTCGGCGGTACCGTAATCATGGTTACAATAAGGTTACGGCTTTTATCTGGGGTTCCTTTTGGATTGGAATCGCCACGCTTGCTATTATGCCAGATTTTGTTTCTACTTATTTAGCTAGGTTTTTAGGCTTCAAAAGCAACGTCACGGCAGTTATCTTTGCGGCATTGGGCGTTTTGTTTATTATTAACTTTTACCTATCCGCCAAATTAAATCGCATGGAACGTCAGACGACGAACTTAGTGAGGATGCTTGCCAAGCAAGGTTATAAAGAAAAGAATGGTTCAACTGGTAATCAAAAAAAAAGTAAACGCTCTACTAAGAAACGAAAAGCAAAACGGTAATTAATGGATTGGGGATATTGGACAATCTGACAATTTAGATAAAAAAGGGATGAAATAAATATAGTTTATCAAAAACGTAGAATTAACCACAAGCAATTGATATTCAACACATTGCAAAGTCTGACTTCTGACCTCTTAAGCAACTGGACAGAAATAAGTAAATTTAATTTAGAGGAGAAGAATGCGCATAAATAATTGATTTTCAACACATTGAGCAGTCTGTCTTCTGTCAGATTTATCAGCCTGCTCCTGCCTGCCCCGAACTTGATTCGGGGAAGTATTTCGGAGGTCTCTTTTCTGTCCTCTCACTTACTTAATAGTTAATATCTTCAATATAATAGTACCTTCCCAATCTAGCATCCAAACTTATCGCTCCCATGAAAATATTATTTGTACTTGAAAATTATTATCCAAATATTGGTGGAGTAGAAACTTTATTTAAAACCCTCACCGAACAGCTTGTAGCACAAGGACATCAAGTTACCGTAGTCACCACCCTTCCCGACCAATCAGACGCAGCTCGTTTTGAACAGCACGGTAACTTAACTATTCGACGTATTTCTTTTCTCAATCGTTATTTTTTTACTTTTCTAGGCGTTTTTTCGGTCATCAAATATGTGCGCGATTGTGATTTGGTACATACGACCTCTTATAATGCAGGCATTCCCGCGATTCTAGCAGCGAAGTTATTTGGAAAAAAAACGATAATTACCTTCCATGAAGTCTGGGGAGAGTTATGGTTTAAACTACCCTATTTTGGTAAGATCGCGCAGTGGGGACATTATTTATTTGAACAGCTGTTATTAAAAATGCCCTTTGACCACTTTGTGGCAGTGTCGGAAAGTACCAAAGAGAGTTTAGTAGAA
>JBGCES010000941.1:0-3262 GCA_045106545.1 Saprospiraceae bacterium | reverse complement strand
TTTATCCGTGAAATCAACCCAAATCGACGCATCGTTGAAACGAGTATCCGTAATTTGTATGGGGTCATTATAAACGGGTTCGAGATCCGTCGCTGGGTCAAGACTCAGCCAAAAGGAAATTGTTCCAGACCAGTTTTTAGAATCATAAGTAATGTTGTCTTTGCTTTGATAAAAAACGAATTTATCACTCATCTTTCCAAACTCAAAGGCATCACCAAACTGCCCTTTTCCTTTGACGATTTGATAATCCGAATTATTCATACCGACCTGCATTCCATCAAGGCTATCTCTTGAATCAGCGGTGTAAATATTAGGATCGCCTAAGGCATAATCTGCCTTCGTTCCTTGGTCAAAAGAAACGTAAAAAGTTAGGGCGTTTTTGAATGCTGAATTAGAATTAGATTGACAAGAAATGAGTTGGAAGAATAATGTTCCGATTAGGATTATGTTGATGTTTTTCATGTTTTTATTTTAAAAGATACTAGAAATTAGATTTTGTAATGTCTGATATGTCAAGCAGTAAATACAAAATAACTAAGCACTTACTCGGCGGGCGGCAGGTATTGTACTGTCTGAGCGGAGCGAGTTTACAATACTAGAATTTTTGGTTACTTTTTTTTCAATGAAAAAAGTCACAATTCTATATAGGTGCGTTTAAATTGATATTTTACCTTTTAAACTCCACTCCATTGCTCGGTGCGCATGAATTTTCCCAGTATCAAAGATCGGAATACTCACATCTGACGCAGAAATTAAAATAGGTAATTCTGTACACCCTAAAATGACGCCTTCTGCTCCTTTCTTTTGCAGTTTTTCTATGATCTCGACGACTTGTCGTTTTGCTACATTCGTAAATTGACCTTTCACTAATTCGTTATAAATAATATCATGGACAACTTGTCTGCCATGGCTATCGGGAAGCAAAATTTCAAGCCCAAAATCATCTGTCAATGTTTTAGTATAAAACGCTTTTTCCATCGTGAATTTCGTACCCAATAAGGCTACTTTTTTTAACCCTAATTGCTGGATAGCTTCACCCGTAGTGGTCGCGATATGCAGAAAAGGAATACGCACATTCTCAGAAATATAATGACTCACCAGATGAATGGTGTTGGTACAAAGCAAAATAATATCTGCTCCCGCTTGTTCCAATTGTTGGGCAGCCTGCTTCATCAATTCACCGATCGTCGCCCAATCGCCTGCAAAAGACAATCGCTCAATCTCGGCAAAATCGACAGAAACCATAATGCATTTTGCAGAATGAGAACCGCCTAATATTTCTTTGGCTTGGGTATTTAAAAACTCGTAATACAGTTTTGAGGATTCCCAACTCATACCTCCGATTAATCCTATCGTTTTCATATTTGTCAGTTTTATAGTGAGTGAATATTAAGATAAACTTGTTGAACTGTTTAAAAAGTTCATCTATTTTTCTTTTGCCAAACAATTAACTTAAAAAGACTAAGCACTTACTTGGCGGGTGGCAGGTATTGTACTGTTTGAGCGGAGCGAGTTTACAATACTAGAATTTTTGGTTACTTTTTTTTGAATGCGCTCAAAAAGTAGTTGGACAAGCCAATTAAAAATATTATTTTTTGGACTAACACATGCTTGAAAAGATAAAACATATCGACCCAACAAAAATAACAGCAGATGCAGCGGTGCAAAATCTGCTAGTTACCTGTATGAATTTGCTCGAGCATCAAGCGAGTATTATCGATAAACAAGCTAAGGAAATACAGGAGTTAAAAGACGAAATTAATCGATTGAAAGGCGAACATGGCAGTCTGCCTCCTCGTCAAAAACGCAAGATACATGCTGGGCAAAAAACTAAAATAAAAGCAAAACGTCCAGCTCGGTCAAAAGCATCTAAAAAAGCAAAACTTGTAATCGATGAACTAGTTCATTGTCAAATAGATAAAAGTGTGTTACCCGAGGATGCTGTATTACATCGTTACGATGAATTAATCCAGCAAGACGTGGTATTCAAACGGCAGAATACTTTATTCCGCGTCCCTGTTTACTATTCTAAATCAGCAAGACAAACCTATCGAGGGATATTACCAGAATCCTATCATGGACAATTTGGTAAACGCTTAGAAAGTGTCGTTCAATTGTTCCATCACTATTGCGATATGACGCAAAGTCGCTTGCAATTATTACTAAAAAATATCGGCATCCAAATTTCCACTGGAAAAATTGACCAAATTTTACTGAGTAATCGAGCAACCATGGAGCAAGAGACCGAACAAATCCTCCTCCACGGCTTATCACGCATACCTTACACTCAAATGGATGGTACTAAAAGTACGGAATGTGGTCAAAGTAAAGCCACTCAAATCATTTGTACGGAATACTACACCGTTTATCAAACCATGTCTTCTAAATGTAGAGCCCATGTCATCGGGGCGCTACAAGGTAGAAGAGGCGATGATGTTCCTTTAAGATATGACCAAAAAGGCGTACTCGACTTAGCCCATTCTAAAGTTCCCAAAAAAGACCAGCGATTGCTCGCTGAGCTATTAACGGTCGATAAAGTCTATACGATAACCGAATTAGAAGAACTGCTAAAATCCAAGGCAGCCCATTTACTGCTTAAAAAGTCGCATGCGGATGTACTAGCGATTCTAGCCACTCGATACTATTTGACGCAGGACAAATTTCCAGTGGTACAAACCTTGCTTACCGATGCTGGTCATGAATATGGCGGTATAGCGGCAAATCAAGCATTATGCTGGATTCATGAAGACCGCCATTTTAAGAAAATGGTGCCAAAGCTGGAAGTCAACCAACAAATATTGGAACAGTTTCGATGCCAGCTATGGACTTTTTATAAAAAACTCCTGAATTTCAAAGAACTAGACCAAACACAGCAAGCACAACAGCAAATCGTCTTAACGCAAGAATTTGATAAAATTTTCACCCAAAAGACGGACTATCATGCCTTAAATAAGGAGATAGAAAAGACGTTGAGGAGAAAAGAAAAACTGTTGCAAGTTTTACATTTACCCAGTTTGCCTTTACATAATAATCAAGCAGAGTTAGCGGTCAGAAGAAAAGTACGTAAAAGAGACATTTCTCTTCATACGATGTCTGTTCATGGAACAGCTGCTCAAGATGCTTTTATGTCGGTGGTGGAAACCGCAGCTAAACTTGGCGTCAATGCGTTGGATTACCTCTACGATAGACTATCTGGTAATTATGCCATGAAACCGCTCGCGGAGTTAATCTTTAGCAAAACCAACTAGGTTTTGAGCGCATT
>JBGCES010000940.1:0-4472 GCA_045106545.1 Saprospiraceae bacterium | reverse complement strand
AGTAAGAAGTTCACACAGATAAGCTATAAAATCAAGCTAACCGTTACAAAAAAGATTTGTACGGTATTATTATAATATTTAAAAAAAAATTATGCAATCAAGTTGGCGTATGATAGAATCGACTGTTTCTTGGTACTGAATATTTATAACAATGGCAGATTGAATGGAAAGTGCAATTTTTGTTTATATGGACGATTTTTATAAAAACAAGTCACTTATATTTTAACAATGTGACTAAATTAAGAATATAAATCTGTTCAAAAAACAAAATTAATATTAAATGATAAAGGTAAAGTTAGCGTAGTGATTTGGTGAAGTAACGGTGCTTTAATAATTTTTATTAAAATATATGATATTTATTAAAAACACTTAATTATTTACTATTCAGTCAATTAATAGCACAATATATAGTTTTTTACTAAAAGTTACTAAATGATGGTTTTAATTTTTTTGATAATCAGCATCTTAATGGATTATTGTTTTATGAATTGCTTTTTAACTGGTAAGTTTATCATTCTAAGCATTAATATATCATTGCAAATGATAAATAATTTAAATTAACTAGTTTGTGACAAGGCATTTATTATATTAAAAATAGAGCCACCCGATGTTCGAGTGACTCTATTTTCATTTTAGATTAAAAAAGTTCTTTTACAAAACTTAATTATCGTTTAGTAATTAATAATCGTTCTACAAGTTGCGTTTGCTGATTTTGTATTTTAACAAAGTAAATACCCGCTGCAAACTGCGCCAAATCGATTTCAAATGCACCAGCTGGAGCATTAACAAATTGGCGATGATAGATCGTCTTACCTGTCTGATCAATGATATTGATCGTTACGTTGGTATCTGCCATTGTTGTTAAATCTAATTGTACGATACGCTGTGCAGGATTTGGATATAACAACGTAGCTGTATTTCTATCTCCTACTAATGGCGCTATTGATCCGCCCTTAATATTTACAGTATAATCTTCTACTTCACCTGGACCAAAATCACTGCAAGCACTAGGCGCGCTATCTTTTTTAGCCGCTACACGCATACGAGTCAATCCAGATTGAGCATCTGAAGGAACATGAATACTGCCACTCATCGCTCCAGTTCCAGATTTACTAAATGCCAATTCTCCAGCATCACTAAAATCACCATCCCGATTCCAGTCAATCCATACGCGCCAAGACATATTGAAATGCGTATAACTAAAACCTGGTGTCAAGGATACAGAAAGACTACTTCCACGGCTAGCATCGGTACTAGAACTAGTAAAGTTAGAGTATCCATCTTTTCCTGAAGAATTGTTAATGCTACCTACGCGAACATTCTTAATCCATTGCGTCCACGGGCTAGTTCCTCTCGCAGAACAATAGCCTGTTGGAGCACTTCCGCCACCGCCGCCACCAGTGTTATCTGGATTGACCGTTACCGTAAAGCTACAAGTACGTGAGCTACCACAATTATCTGTGAATGAATAGGATACATTAGTTACACCAACTGGAAATAGATTTCCTTTCGTTGGTCCAGTTGTTTGAGTGATTGTTACATTTCCACTACAAGTAGTAGAAGCCGTAGGTGGCGTCCAAGAAACGATACGTCCTCCTGATTGATTTTGAGTGACATTGATGTCATTTGGACAAGTAATGGTAATATTACTTGTACCGCCGCCACCGCCGTTTCCGCCGCCGCCAGAACCTCCATCACCACTTACGGTAACATCTTGAGATTTCTCACAGATCGGTTGCCAACTTGCATTGAAAAACTTAACAGAAACGTGGTATAGACCATTTGGTACATCATAAGTTTCAGAAGTACTACAACTTGCTCCAGAACAGCCTGCGCCAGATTGTTCTTGCCAGCTACTATTGAATACTTTCACGATGACGATGGGTGCGCCTAAGTTACCGATGGTCAATTCGCCATTAGCACCAGAGAAACTCACATTATCACAATCGCTGTTACCACCGCCACCACTTGGTGTACCTGCACAAACACAGTTAGCTTTGATCACATCATTAGTAGTATTTGGATTTCCATCATTACAAGCATCACCTTCACTGCTGATATTTGGATTGTTTGGTTCACAATCATCATTGTTACACACTCCATCTCCATCGCTATCGCCACCTGCATTTGCACACAGATCGGTCGTTGTTCCACGACAACCACAATCTGCTTGAATGCGATCGTTAGTTGTGTTAGGATTTCCATCATTACATGCATCACCAGGGCTGCTGATGTTTGGATTGTTTGGACGACAGTCATCGTCATTACAGACCCCATCATTATCACTGTCACCGCCTGCACTATCACATGGGTCGCCACCACCGCCACCGCCATTAACGGTTACATTTTTACTTCGCTCGCAGATCGGTGTCCAGCTAGCCGTAAAAAATTTATAAGTGACACGATATTGACCTGTTGATAGTGCTCCCGTCATTTGAGTGCTGCCACAAGCTGGTTCTTCGTGCCCACCACATGAATAAACAATCTGATAGGAAGGCAACGAGAAGATTGTAACCAACACATTGGGTGCTCCGAGCCCAGTGAGTGTAATTTTACCACCATCACCCGATAAAGTGACTGCATCACAATCAATATTTCCACCGCCACCAGAAGGTGTTCCAGCACAACTACAACCGTCGTTACCAACTTGGTCATTGATCGTATTTGGATTACCATCGTTACATGCAGAACCTGGAGTAGCTGGGAAATTGGAATCATTCGGACGACAATCATCGTCATTACAAACACCATCATTATCACTGTCACCGCCTGCACTATCACATGGGTCAACTACGTCACCCCGACATGAACAATCGCTACGAATTCGGTCATTAGAAGTACTTGCATTTCCGTCATTACAAGCATCACCTGGATTGCTAATATTAGGATTATTCGGACGACAGTCATCGTCGTTACAGACGCCGTCGCCATCGCTATCACCACCTGCATCAGCACATGGATCAAGATTACAGGTTTCAATTCGGAAGGAGAAGGTGCGATCATCACACTCTACGCCACCAGCGCCATCGAGAGAATATACTTTTGCGTTAACTGAGTAATCTCCTTCATTAATCGTAAATGCGTTTGAATTATAAGGTTCAATGTTTTCCAATTTATCATCGTGGACTGCTCCACTTGTACTAATACGCACACTTTCTAAATGCCCTGAAGTGAGTACTTCCCATTGACCGTGATTAAAGTTGAAATCTTGTTTACAAACGGTCTGCCCGTTGCTAATATTAAGTGAGCCATTGCCATTGCTATTAATTAATTTTAAACCAGTCACCGCTCCATCACACGAGCTACAATCAGCAATCGTAAATGTAAATGTATCATCATCACAACGATCCCCTTGAGCATTATCGTGCGAGTATAATCTTACCCTTACGCTATAAGTACCATTACGAATATCAAAACTTCGAGAATCGTAAGGTGCATGATTTTCGGTATTACTAGATTGAATAGCGCCACTGATGTGATAGGTCATGCTTTGCAAATCGCCATCAGTACGAATGCGAAAAAAAGCATGGCTGAAGTTAATATCAGAACGGCAGATGGTTTCGCCATTGCTAATTTTAATCTCTGTGTTACTACCCGATTTTACTAACCATAAATCGCGGGTTCGCCCTGTACAGGTTTGAGGGCTGGAGATAGTAATAGAAGTAGTAGTATTTTCAAATGCTGCGTCTAGCTGAGTCGAATAATTATCCCAGCTTTGTTGAAAAAAATTAGTGGTGGATGTCATGGCTGTCAACCCGAAGGAGGAGAGCAAAAAAACTACCCAAATTCCCCACTTTTGTAGAGTTTGAAAGGTGTGTGTTTGTTTCATCAATAATTGTTTTGAAAAGTTTATATAACAAATTTGCTTGAATAGAATAGCAATAGACTCACCGACAAGTATCTGTAAATCAATTTGTTATGTTTAAAATAGTTGTAATACAAAGTTGTTTTGCAGCTCATGGCGAGACGAGCGGCAAGCGGGGAAAGTATAGAGCAGGTTAGAAAAACTATAAATTATATTGTTGGAAAGAAAAAGGTTATTTATAGTACTTAATCATGTGGGATTAAATGTGCAGAAGAGCAGTTAAGAACGTAAAGTATCATATCATTAGTAATGCCAATGTATGAACAATCTAGGGGAAAATCAAATAGGCAGTCAAAGAAAATATTATTGTATATTTCTATTTGTTAATGTCGGAAATAGAATTTTCATGTTCCAAACATATTTTCTCAGCGTTCCTCAACAATCGCTTCCACGCATAATTTTATGTCTGACACCAAATTTGTCAAAGAACGAAATTTTTTCTATTACCTTTAGCTTTTAATCCACTTCTGATTTTAGCTTATGCGATTCATTATAATCTTCTTAATTAGTTCTTCATTTTTCATCAATTCCATACATGGAGCAAGTGACTCTACCCTACTCCAGCAAATTATTGTTGATTATCAAACTCATCAAAAACAACCGAGTG
>JBGCES010000094.1:0-3485 GCA_045106545.1 Saprospiraceae bacterium | reverse complement strand
CCTTCTTGGCGAAAAACCCGAATGAGTGTTAACAATTCTTGCGTTGATTGAAGGTTGTTTGTCGCTATTCTAAACTGCTGTTGTTTTGCTTGCGCACGTATCCGGTCGGGAACTTGATCATCAAGTGAATTACTGTTTATTATGCTGTTCAATAGAGGAAGTATAGATTGGCGTTGGGCAAGTTGGTAAACTGCTTGCCAGTTAATAGACTTTGCTATTTTAGGATCAATAACCAATGGTGTAGAAGAAAAACGAGCTTTACAACATTGTAAAAGAAGTGACCATTCTGGACTTAAAGAAGAGGTGTTTATCATTTAAATAGAATAATTATGTCATGGATTTTTTGCAAAGATACATTTCCTATTAGTAATATGCCTCCCCCATAATAATGGGGTTTTATACTTTCTTTCAGCTTTTTCGCATATAAATTTACACTCGATCTAACTCTTTATTATCTTACGATTCTAAATATTAATTTTCTTAAATTGAATTTCAACCACATCCTCCAAGCATTACAGTTAGTCTGGACAAGTAGTAAAAAATGGACAATTTTACTACTGATTGCTCAATTGATGCAAGCCATACTGCCACTCATCAACCTCTATTTGATTAAACTAGTCGTGGATAGCTTAACGGAAACGGGCTTAGAAGATTTTCAATCGGTTTTACAATATGTACTTCTATTTGGTCTCGTTCAATTACTAATCGCAGTCATTCAAAACTACGAGCAATTAATTAGCGAAACACAACAGCAATTAGTCACGGATTATATGTCCACCATCCTGATTGATAAGGCGACGAGTATTGATATTAGCTATTATGAAAATCCCGAGTATCACGACACTTTTCACCTTGCGCAGCAACAAGCAATGTTTCGCCCTGTGCAGATTCTTCGAAATCTAACGGACTTACTGAGAAGCGGTTTATTGCTATTATCCCTAGCGGGGCTGCTGGTTTATCTGCATTGGGCAATTGCCATTATTTTGCTTTGTTTTGCCTTGCCGATTGCAGGCGTAAAGTGGTATTATTCGCGTAAATTATTTGAATGGGAAAAACGGCGGATAAATTTAGAGCGCGAAGCGCATTACCTCAATCAAATATTAACGACCGATACTTACGCCAAAGAAGTACGTATTTTTAATTTAAAATTGCCATTAAAAAAACAGTTTGTCGAACTGCGCAAATTGCTATTTGGTGAAAAGTTAAAAATAGGGAAACAGCGAGCGCGGGCGGGCTTTTTTGCGCGTTCGGCGGAGATTATTGCGATGACGTTGACTTATGGATTTATTGCTTGGCGGACGTTTAATGGCGCGATTAGCATTGGGGATTTAGTGATGTATTTTCAGGCGTTTCAGAAAGGGCAAGCAGCGATTCAGCAATCCATTGGTGCGGCGGTTGGATTGTATAATAATCGGCTATTTTTAAGTCATTTATTTGAATTATTAAAGATACAATCGTTACTCCAGCAGCCAGAACAGCCACTGTCACTACCGCCCGTTTTGCAGGAAGGTATCAAAGTAGAACAGCTTAATTTTACTTATCCCAATACGATGCGCCCCGTTTTAAAAAATATTAATTTAGAACTAAAAAAGGGGCAGGTCATCGCTCTGGTCGGCGAAAATGGTTCGGGTAAAACCACCTTGGTCAAATTACTTTGTCGCCTTTATGATTCACAACAGGGTAAAATATCCTGGGATAATGTTGATATTAAAACTTTGAATATCAGTGACTTAAGAAAAAGGATTAGCGTTATTTATCAAGACTTTGCCAAATACTTTTTGACGATTCAAGACAATATACAAATGGCAGATTGGGAAATGCCTCTTTCTGAGCAAAAAATTCGCACTGCGGCACGGCAATCGGGCGCAGCTACTTTTATCGAAGAATTACCGCATCAATACGAGCATAAATTAAGCAAGCGTTTTAAAAAAGGCATCGAACTCAGCGGCGGACAATGGCAGAAAATTGCGCTGACTCGCGCATTTTACAAAGACGCTGACTTAATCGTATTGGATGAACCCAGTAGCGCCATTGATCCCATCGCCGAAGCGGATATTTTTAACCATTTTCGCAAATTAGCAACCGACAAGATTTTAGTTTTAGTAACGCATCGGTTGTATAATTTGAAGATTGCGGATAAGATTGTTGTGTTGAAAAATGGGGAGATTGTGGAGTCGGGAACGCACGATGAATAAAAAAAAAAAAATGGGTTGTATATGGAGATGTTTTCCAAGCAGATGGAGTAAGAAATGTAAATGAAATAAGTTTATGAATCAAAGAAATTTAAGGAAGTCAATTGCTTTACGTCCGATTCAATCAGCAGATTTTCCTTTTTTACAGCAAGTTTATGCCAGTACTCGCATGGATATTCAGCAAGCAGCTGGTTTGACACCAGCGCATAAAGCACTCTTATTGCAACATCAGTTTAATGCACAGCATTCCCACTATCAGAAGTACTTTGAACAAGCTAGTTTCGATATAATTCTATTTAAAAAAAGTACAATTGGTCGCTTGTATGTTAATCGCCAACTGGATGAAATCAGAGTGGTGGATATTTCTATTTTACCTAAATTTCAAAAGCAAGGTATTGGTACTTTTTTATTAAAAAACATCTTAGCGGAAGGAAAAAAAACAGCTACTAAAGTCGTTTTACACGTAGAGCAGTATAATCCAGCACTAGCGTTATACGAACGATTAGGGTTTGAAAAAAAGAAAGAAGTTGGAACGCGTTTTTTTATGGAGTGGAAGTCATAACCAATTATCTAAACGCATAAGTGGTCTAAGACGCTCACTATGAACGGATGGCAACTACCAACTACCAGCTCAAATACTACCAACTACCTATAAGGCGGTCCCGAAATCCAACCGACGATTGATTTTCTTTTTCCTTTAGTGATGGGCGTTACACGATGTAGAATGAAGGATGGAAAGATGATAACGGTTCCTTTTTTCTTGGGGGCAGTGACGATGTTTTGGTTGACCATAAATTGCAAATCACCTCCTTCGTATTCGCTTTCGTCAGTCAATTGTACAGAGATACTTAATTTGCGGTGCGAGATTTCACCTGCACCAAAATCTAGGTGCCAGTTAAAAAAATCGCCTTCACCATATTCCGCTAGTTGTAATTCTTGATAGAACCCGTTGATATTAAAAAAGTAGCGCTGGTTGTTGCATTGCAGACCAACCATGCCCAATTTATCATAGATCCATTGGCTCTTTTCGTCTGGCGGTAGAAAGATGACCGAAGATTTGCGCAGTTCCTCTTTTGATGAAGCCTCGCCCGACAAAGGCGCATCAATTTTCTGCTCGGCTTGCCAGTAATCATTGACTCGTTCAATTTCGTGCGGTAAAAACAAACCTTCGTAGTAAATGAATTCAGCAAAGTTGACCAGTTGCGGAAAATCGAACGGATAGATAGGCGGTATAGTTGCTTTTAAGGTGTAACGCTGCAAGGTGATTGGATTTAGAATTAACAGGAGGAAATA
>JBGCES010000939.1:0-3630 GCA_045106545.1 Saprospiraceae bacterium | reverse complement strand
AAAGGAAGTACTAAAACATTTATTTATGTTCCAAAAACAAAAACTTATGTTTCATACTAATTTATTTCTTGTTCTTAATATAATCTGTTTAGGAATTTCTTGTACTTGTAAATCACAAGGAGATAATCTATTTGAAAAATTAGAAGAATTAACTAAGGTTGCCTATGAAGAACATGTGATTTTAGAACAAGAAGATATTTTATTCTTAGTTTCGAGCAATAAAAAAACAGTTAAAGTAATAGTATGGAATCAAAGTTCGTGTAATGAACTATTATCAACATTTGATAGTATACCTATAGGATATGTTTCAAAAGAAAATTATGATGTGATTTTTATGAGCTCTACTTGGAACATAGATTTGATCAACATGGATCGATTGCAATACTATAGTAAAGCTATAATTGATAGTTTAAAAGCAGACTTAAAATGGAAACCTCAAATGAATACTCCTCCTCCTTCCGAACCTCCAAATATTAATTATTATATATACCAGTATGATTTTTCTGGAGATGAATATAAACTTAACAAAAAAGGAGACAACATTTCATTTCCTTGAGAAATTGATGAGGCGAGACACTGTTCACCTGCTCGCCTCCAGTCTTTTGCTACCCACTTTTCATCAAACCTCACCATGATGCTCGCTCGCCCCAAGTATTCTTCTCACCAATCTTCAAATCCACTCAGATTGCTCGCGCGGGGTCTCTAAACCGTGTGTGGTAGTCCACAATATCTTTGTTGTCGTTTTTAATTAAAAAAGTTATTGTTTATTTGCTGTGCTAGTATAAACTTCTGACATGGCACGGTTTGGAAACGCCGCGCCAGTGAATCGGGTAAACTATGACCCAGCAGGGAAGACTGTGCCCCAGCGGGTAAAGTTGTCAAAATGTACTTCAACAATAGTCATGGAATCATCCACATTATGGCTATTCTTGCAATTTGACTTGCCATAAATTGTTTAAAACATACATTTGTTCAATATTATCTACATAATGACTATAGATCATTACACAACTATCCGTGGTTAACTTATATCCCCAATCCAATTCATTCAAGACCTTTTCCAATAGCTTTATCTCATTATCACTAAATTTATCTCTTATTTTTGTAAGTGAAATCTCACCAGAATTTATATTTTCTTTTGCATCAACTTCATAAAAAACAACATATTTAATATCATCTGTTTTTCTATTACATCCGAACAAGAGTAATAATAGTAATAGGCTTTTCGTCATTTTATTAAGTTTTGATTAGACTGGTTGTTAAATTACAAGTTAATTGTTTTAGAATCACTTTTACAACTATAGATAAACGCTCCCAAATCTAGGAAAAATATGCCCTCAGCTATTCATATAAAAAATATTCTATCCAAAAACCCCTGACCAAACAAATCAGATTTACTTATATTTGCTCTACTCTATTTGCTAACTAATCAGGTGACTCTATATCTATATTAAAAATAATTTCGCTCTTTGATTGTAAAAAATAGAACTCTTGCTAGAGAAAGAAAGGAAATCAAATCTTTTATAATATAACGCCTCTACGCTATCCCTCTAACCGCACCACTTCAACTTCATAAAGCAACTAAATATGCAGCTAACGATTAACGGAAAGAATCACGACGTCGAAGTCGAAGACAATATGCCACTTTTGTGGGTCTTGCGCGATGAGTTAAATATGACGGGGACTAAGTATGGATGTGGCGTATCATCTTGTGGTGCATGTACCGTACACGTTGACGGCGTGGCGACGCGGACTTGTACCCTACCCGTTTCGCAGGTCGTGGGCAAAAATATCACAACTATTGAAGGTGTGGCTAAAGATGGGAAATTATCGGCGGTACAGGCGGCTTGGATTGAACATCAAGTACCGCAGTGTGGCTATTGCCAATCGGGTATGATCATGGCGGCAGAAGATTTACTCAACAAAAATCCAGAACCTACCGAGGATGATATTCGCACTAAAATTAATAATATCTGTCGCTGCGGAACGTACAATCGCATCGTTGCTGCCGTTCAAACTGCTGCCAAAAATCGGCAATCTGAAGCAGAACTACTTGGTAGTATTGAGTTATTAGAGAATGATAGACAAGGATAAATAGACAGGCTGTTCAAAATAATTAACTTTCTTCCATAATTTTTTTATTAAACGCAGAGGGCGCGAAGACGCAGAGGTTTCCCGCTTTAACGCGCACTATTTTATCAAGTCGCGGAGGATTTTTCTTACGAAAAAAGTCAAGCGGAATACGCAGAAAAAATGCAGGGCAGAAGTTTTACTTAAAACTCATTATTTTGAATAAGTTCATTTTATGTTTTAAATATAAAAAAAGAAAATATCGTATGAGTAATAATAAAGAGCAAAAAAGTACCGCTCGTAAATGGACACGGCGAGCGTTTATTGGAATTGGTGGTTTAGCGGGCGTCGGTTTAGTGGCAGGAGTTGGAGGGTTTATGTATATGAAAAGTGCCGTGCGCAAATATTCGGGAACAGGTTTGGGCGAAGGTGATTCGATCAATGCATGGATTAGAATTGCGCCTGATAATACCATCACTTTGGCGGTTCCGCGTGCAGAAATGGGGCAAGGGGTTTATACTTCTTTGCCGCAACTGATCGCGGAGGAATTGGAAGTGGATATGTCCAAAATCAAAGTCATTCATCCGCAACCCGAATCGCCTTACACCAATAATTTCGTAGTCACGCAGGAGTATCCCAATATTTTTAAATCCTATTCTGCAATGGAAACGATTTATTCCTTTTTGCCAATTGTAGCGACGGGTGGGAGTACATCTGTGACGGACGCATGGAATAATATGCGCTATGCGGGAGCAACGGCGCGGGAGATGTTGAAACGGGCAGCAGCGGAACAATGGGGCATTTCTGTCGGTGATTGTCAAGCAGCAAATGGCGAGATTATTAATCAAAAAAGTAAGGCGCGACTCCGTTATGGCGATTTAGCGGAAGCTGCGGCTAAATTTGAATTAAAAGATCTACCTAAGCTAAAAGATCGCAAAGATTTTAAAGTCATTGGTAAACCTGTTCCACGCTTGGATATTCCCGAAAAAGTGACTGGTGACGCCATTTTTGGTTTGGATGTACGCACCGAAGGTATGCTTTTCGCGGCGGTTCGTCACCCCGAATCTATTGGTGGGAAAATTTTAAGTATTGATAATCCAGCGGATATTAAACAGCGCAAAGGCATCAAAAAAGTATTCATTTCGGAATATGGTCCAGCGATTGTGATTGCCGATAATACTTGGCGAGCAGCTCAAGCAGCGCGGGCATTGCGCACCACGGAAGACGGTGCGAATACAGATCTTTCTACTGCTTCGATTAACGCTAAAATTGATGAATTACTACAATCGCCACCCATCGAAATGCGCGTACAAGAAGGCGATGCAACGGGCGTTTTAAACAGTAAATCTGACCGTGCCATTAGTGCGCGTTATGACGTACCTTATCTCGCGCACGCGACGATGGAACCGATGAACTGTACCGTTTTGGTAAAAGATGGAAAATGCGATTGTGGGGATGGGCAGCAGGCGGGTTCGGTGGTGCGTAATTTATTGAGTGGATGAACGGGCATTGATAAAGCCAATATCAACAGTAATACAACTTATCTCGGTGGCGGTTTTG
>JBGCES010000938.1:0-8288 GCA_045106545.1 Saprospiraceae bacterium | reverse complement strand
AACCACCACCACCGCGGTAGTTACGCTGACCACCAGAAGGCAATACGTAAGAAGCATCGTCATTTACTGGGTCAGCTACACCATTTGAGTTATCAAATGAAGGAGGCGTACGCAATAGACCTAATAATAGACCAGAGGTGTTAGACCCCTGTTGTACACGTACCGCGTCTGATTGAACGTAGTTAGCAGAAGCTGTTACCGTAATTTTATCAGTTAACTGTAAGTTACCAGATAAAGCAAATGTATTACGGTTGTACTGGTTATTAGGAATAATACCTTGTGAACCAAGTAAAGATGTAGAAAAACGGAAACTTGCTTTCTCAGCGCCACCAGATATAGATAGGTTGGCTTGATTAGAAGCACCCGTTTGGAAGAATTGATCGATAGGATCGTAAATATTGATTGGACGACCATTACCTTGACCAGAAGGTACGATATTACCATTAGGATCGTATGGGTAATCAGTAGCACCATCATACTCTAAATCACCAATTGCAGGTCCCCAAGAACCAGAAGCACCAGTTTCAGGAGCGCGGTATTCACCACCAGTACCTTGAGCAAAAGAAGTTTGCAACTCAGGCATATTAGTAATAGTCTCTGTAGTGTACATGTAACCAGCGTTCACTTTGAAACCTTTACCACCAGAACCTTTTTTAGTAGTAATTACTACTACACCATTTGCACCATCTACACCGTAAAGGGCAGTTGCAGCAGCACCTTTCAATACGTTGATTGACTCGATGTCATCTGGGTTGATGTCCATACCACGGTTAGAAGCATCAGAACCAGCAGTAGAACCACCAGTTGAAGACGCACCACCACCAGCTTCTGTATAGAAAGAAGAGTTGTTGATACGTACACCGTCAACTACCATAAGTGCTTGGTTGTTACCAGTCAAAGAAGTTTGTCCACGTATAACAATACGAGAACCACCACCGGCAGCACCAGAAGAACGAACGATGTTTACACCAGCTGCTTGACCGCGTAAACCGTCAATTGCACTAGTTGCACCAGAACGTTGAACCGCTTCGCCATCTACTTGCTGAACGGCATAACCAACAGCTTTTTCATCGCGTTGTACACCCAAAGCGGTAACAACAGCAGTCTGTAAAGTTACCCCTTCGCTCATAGTAATGTTTACTACGTTAGAAGCACTCAACTCAATATCTTGAGTAGAGTAACCAGTGTAACTTGCGGTTAGTGTAGTCGTACCATCAGGAATGGTTAATTCGTAGTTACCATCAAAGTCAGTAACTGTACCTGTGGTCGTACCTTTTACCAGAACACTAGCACCAATCAGGGCTTCGCCCGCGTCATCAGTGATAGTTCCGGAAATGGTTCTTTGTGCTAGCACTACGCTAAAACAGCCAAGAACCATCATTAATAATAATGAAAGTTTTTTCATACTAATCCAGAATTTTATGAACAAAAAATTAAAAAATGCAATATAAGTGACACCAATAGCTAATAACATTAAATTTTAAATGTTATATGGCAATATATTATTTGTTTAAATTAAATAGTTTCACACATTATTTAAATGATTACAAATAATAGTTGCTCATTTTGCTAATCGGCTAAAACTGATATTTCTTACGAGTCGGATTGAATTTAATTAAATAGGTAAAATTAATAATCGGAAAGACATATACTTACGAGATGATATGAATCTTAAATAGGAGATTCAAGGTTTAGCAGTGTAAAAAAAAGAAGAAGAGATCATACGAATTATTAGTAAGTATTAAATATGTCTTTAAAAAAATAAAATTTATACTAGAACAAAGTTTTGAATTATAGCAGGCTTACTTTTCTCTTAATAATCGCAAATATAGACAAATATCTAAAATTGCCTAAATACAGTTTATAATTAATCTGTAAATTGTTGCCTTGATTACTAATATTTCACTTTTTGTTAACGATCTGTCAATACAATTCGCTGCCTATCATAATTTAATAGTTGACAATCAGACGTTTACACGACATATTCGATTTCTGCTATATTTGTGTTGCTTCAGATTGACACAACGAAATTCGCGGTGATACGTTCTTACAACATTAATCTCTTACTAAAATCAATACTAATAGTCCTAATTTTCTTAAAATTATCGGATACACCTTTTATACAGTTCGTATGAATTCATTGTATTTTCTTTATCAATTAGTAGCTATTTTCTTTCTCGTTATGGCAGGAATAGCCGTTGCTAATTATATGACCTTTGATTTATCCCACGTATTGGAACAACAAACTGGGGTAGAAATGACTGGAACATTAGGTAATTCAGAAAATCTATACCATCGTCTACGTTTTGGCTTATTGATGTGGATAGGTGGCGTAATTATCGCTTTAACGACCGCTTACAGCAAGAAAATTTGGCTCGGTTATCCATTAATAATTGGTGGACTCGTTATCTTTTTCATTTTTTTAGCGTATCAAATTAGCGGCGAATTCTTTGCTCAACGCTGGGTCACTCAAGTATTTGGCTACGTACGAAATGCATATTTGTATAACTTCATTCTTTGTATGACTGCCTCTTATTGGCTATTTCGCAGAAGCGCAATTATCAACCAAATAATTAATGAAACGCCTCAAATGACTAGAGAAGACATTTTAGATGCAGACTTGTAAATAGATAACCTTTGAAAAGAACTACTCACAACAAGAAGGTTAATTTCATAAAAGAAAGTTAATCTTTATTTGATAATGATATGTAAATTAGTTCAAAAGTAAAGTAAAAGTTGCAGTAACATCACCACTTTTAAACGACATTTACACTACCTTTGCACTACTTTCAAACTACTTTTTACAACAGGATAAAAATGACATTAACAACCTTACTGGTTTCGATTGGAATCATAGCCGCAATCCTCACTGGACTCACTTTAGCAACCGATAAAAACAAGAACCTCTTCCTTACCTATTTCCAACAGTTTTGTGGAGCATTATTTATCTTCTCTGGTTGGGTTAAAGCAGTAGATCCACTCGGCACAGCTTATAAAATGGAGCAATATTTTGCCGAGTTTGAAAGTACTTTTGCCGATGCAGGCATGGCTTGGTTAGCTCCGATATTTCCTTTTTTTGCGCAATATGCAACGAGTTTTTCAGTCACGATGATTGTTTTAGAAATCGTGCTCGGGATTATGCTCTTAATGGGTGATTATCGCAAATTCACTTCATGGGCGTTCTTATTAATCGTTGTCTTCTTTACTTTTCTAACGGGTTTCACCTACCTCACAGGCTACGTTCCTAACGGCGTTAACTTTTTTGCTTTCAGCGAATGGGGCGAATACGTAGAGACCAATATGAAAGTAACCGACTGTGGCTGTTTTGGCGACTTTTTAGTATTAAAACCGTTTACTTCGTTTATGAAAGACGTGTTTTTACTCGCCCCTGCCCTACTTTTCCTCGGTGCAAGTAAATCCCTATTTCAAACGACTAGCAAAGCACAACGCGCATTAGGTGTCGGCTTAGCTATCGCGGCAACTTTGGCGATGATTCATTTCAGCGGCTATCCCGTAGGCATACGTTCCGTATTGGCAGGATTAGCATTGGTTGGTGTACAGTTTTTAGGTCGAACTGGTTCTGTAGTCGGAAGTACTTTAATTACCTTAGTTTTCTGTTTTAGTAATTTTTATTCTGATATTCCTAAAACGGATTTCCGTCCTTTCCGCAATGCTGTTAACGTAGCCGAACGTAAAGCACTCGAAGACGAAGCGCAGTCAAATGTAGAGGTATTAGCGTACAAAATGACCAATAAGGAAAGTGGAAAAGTAGTAGAATTACCTTTTGATCAATATCTAAAAGAATTTAAATCTTACCCGAAAGCAGAGTGGAAATTAGAGCAAATTAAAACGGAACCGACTGTAGAACGCACCAAAATCAGTGATTTTGAAGCCAGTAATGACAACGGAGAAGACATTACACCCGAGATTTTGAGCGATCCGAATTATAGTTTCATGCTGATTGCCTACAAATTAAAAGGTGATGTGAGTTCGGAAGTTATGACCGTACAAGACACCATATATACTATCGACACTTTACAAACTGCCGATACCTTCCAATTAGTCAAACGCATCGAAGGCATTCAGCCGCGTAAAGTGCAAAAAGATACCTATACTTTCGACGAAAGCTATTTACAACCGTGGGTAGAAACCGTCAATCCCGTCATGAACGAAGCAATGGCAGCGGGATTAAATGTATTTGCCATCACTGCCCTAGCCGATCCAGATAAATTAGACGATTTCCGCCACGCCTCGCAATCGGCCTATCCATTTTATCAGGCAGACGATATTTTATTAAAAACCATCGTCCGCTCCAATCCAGGAATTGTTTTATTAAAACAAGGCCAGATTATTCATAAATGGCACCATAAGAAATTGCCTTCCTTTGAGGAGATTAAGAATGAGTATATGCAGGGGGATTTGTTGGGAGAGAAGTAAAGAAAGCGATATACTTAAAAATACAAAAAATGGATAACAACGCGCGGTTGTTGTCCATTTTTTGTATTTTTAAACCATGATCATCGTCCCCCACTTCCCTTTCACAAAAATGCTCCCACTCGCCCGCGACCGCGCCGCCCGTATGGTCGCCAACGGTCTCTATTCCAGATTCGGTCTCAACGACGAAAAACGCATCGCCAAAGCCCTACTCGGCTGCCTTGGTGAACTCGCTTTTGAAACCCTGCTGCAACAAGAAGGCATTGCCTACCAACTCGATAATTCAGATTTTCAAACTAAAAATTCCGACGAGTTTGATTTTTTAATTAAAAACAAAAAACTCGACGTAAAAGTCGCGAAAAAATCTACCCAAGCAATGCCCAATGACCGTTGGACGTACGGCTATCCACAACAGCAACGTCCTGATACTAAAGACTTTGTCGTCGTTGGCTGGATCGACTTCTCTAATGAATCGGTTGGTTTTTATGGTTGGATAAGGGGGCAACGCGTAAGTGAGTTTCCAGTCGTAACGCGCAACTCTTATCGTGGTTATCGCTATCTAACGCCCAATCACGAGTTTCAGTGGGGTGAATTAAATCAGGATTTAGAACAGCTACTGTGGGGCGAAATGTAGTTTTGCATATCGAATTGAACATCAAATCACAATAGCAGTTATATAGTACAATCAACAAATAAGAAAGGTATAAAACATGATCGAATCAATAAATCCCACAACGGGAGAAACAATAGAAAAGTATCCATTACATACTGACCTTGAAGTTGAAAATATAATAGATAAAGCGCACAAAACTTATTTGTCATGGCGCAATACTTCTTTTGATGACCGCGCTCAGTTAATGAACAAAGCAGCGCAAATTTTAAAAGATAATAAGCAGAAATACGCCGAAACGATGACCCGTGAAATGGGCAAAACACTTAAAAGTGCCATTTCGGAAGTAGAAAAATGTGCGTTGGTCTGTGAATATTATGCAGAAAACGCCGAGCAGTTTCTTGCCGATGAAATCATCGAATCAGATGCGCAGAAAAGTATGGCGGCTTTTCGTCCGTTGGGAGTAATTTTAGCCGTGATGCCGTGGAATTTTCCATTGTGGCAAGTCTTTCGTTTCGCTGCACCCAGCTTAATGGCTGGTAATGTCGGCATTCTGAAACACGCTTCAAATGTCCCCGCATCTGCACTGATTATTCAACAAGTTTTTGATCAAGCAGGTTTCCCTAAAAATGCGTTTACTACCTTACTGATTAAAAGCGACCAAGTAGAAAAAGTAATTCAAAATAAGCATGTGCGCGCCGCTACATTGACGGGTAGTGAACCAGCGGGCAGTGCAGTAGCAGCCACGGCGGGTAAATTAATCAAACCAACCGTTTTAGAATTAGGCGGTAGCGATCCTTATCTAATTTTGGAAGATGCAGATTTAGAATACGCCGCTGAACAATGTTCCCAAAGTCGCCTTTTAAATAACGGACAGAGTTGTATCGGCGCGAAGCGATTTATCGTGATGGAAAAAGTGTACGATGAATTTATGAAACACTTCGTGCAAAAAATGAAAGCCGCAAAAATGGGCGATCCGATGAAGGAAGATACGAATCTTGGTCCGATGGCAAAACCGAGTTTGCGAGATGATTTGCATCAGCAAGTACAAGACAGTATTGAGCAAGGCGCAAAATGTATTCTCGGTGGTCAGATTCCCGACCGCACAGGTTCTTTCTACCCAGCTACCATTTTGACTAATATCAAACCGGGTATGCCAGCTTACGAGGAAGAATTTTTTGGTCCAGTTGCCTCCGTTTTTAAAGTAAAAACATTGGATGAAGCGATTCACATAGCAAATGATACGGATTTTGGTTTGGGTGCGGCAGTTTTTACTAAAAATATCGCTTTAGGAGAAGACATTGCAAAAAATCAACTCGAAGCGGGTTGCTGTTTTGTCAATCATTTTGTCAAATCTGACCCACGTTTACCTTTCGGAGGAATCAAGACGAGTGGTTACGGACGAGAATTATCGCATTATGGTATCAAAGAATTTGTAAATATTAAGACTGTTTATATTAAATAACTGGGTCTAAAATTTCTAAAAAGCGCAACTTATTTTGCGCAACTACAACACCACATCAGGAAATTTTCTAAAATAGAAAACCGACTCTAATGGCTATCAAGCCAAAGGTCAATTTATTACATCAAAATCATCAGCAACAAAGCCAAAATTTACATAATCATTTGATTATCAATTTATTGTAAATTATTTTTTATCAAAACACTGATGACATTATATTTTTATCACCAATTAAAACTGTTAAAATAACATGGAAAATTCAAAAGCAATTGATGCATTGAACGACTTAATCACTAAAAACTATGATGCCGAACGCGGTTATCAAGAAGCGGCAGAAGACGTAGATGATATTTTACTAAAAAGCTACTTCCACCAGCGCGCGCGCAATCGTTACGACTTCGGACACGATTTGAAAGATGAAATTCGCACCTTAGGCGGCAAGCCAGAAAAAGGTACTTCCGTAGCAGGAGATTTACACCGCGTGTGGATGGATATTAAATCGTCTTTTACTTCACAGGATGAAGTTGCCATTCTAAACGAATGCAAGCGTGGCGAGGAATATGCGATTGAAGAGTATGAAGAAGCATTGAAAAATAACGAGTTACCGATTAGTGCTCGTACCTTGATTTCAAGTCAATTGAACAAAATTCGCAGTACAGTACGTGGATTAGAAAGTAAAATTACACGTTACGAAGTAGTAGCGTAATTTTAAACCTCAGCAAAAATAAAGGTGTTGACGACCCATCGGGTAATCAACACCTTTTTTATTTTTCTTATTCTAAAGCCGGGCTGTTCAAAATGAAGAAACATTTATCCCGCATTTTTATGAAACGCAGAGAACGCGAAGGCGCAGAGTTTTTCTGCTCTGACATGCATTATGTATCACGCTCTGCGAGACAGCTTAGCTTAGGTCGCGGAGCATTTTTTCTTGCGAAAAAATTAGGCAGAATACGCAGAAAAGTAGCAGCATTAGCTGCCTTTGTTGATACAAAGCTCCTAACTAACTACGCAGTGAACTTGCGTAGTTCCAAAAAAGGGTAATTTTTATAATTGGAACACAGATTTAACGGATTAAACGGGATTTACGCAGATTTCAGCTAGACAAAATATCGTTTAGCCACGCCGAAATACTTAAAGGTCTACTATTGGAATTTTTCAAAAATAATCCGTGTGAATCAGTCAAATCCGTTTAATCCGTGTTCCAATCATGTCTAATTTGTGTAATCTCCATTCCTATCCCAACACCTTCTGCAACGCCGCAATCAACGCATCATTCGCCTCTTCCGTACCAATCGTAATCCGAATGCGACCGGGCGCGCCGAAAGCAGCCATGGTGCGTACCATTACGCCTTCTGCGAGCATGCGGCGTTCAAATTCATACTCTTCCATTTCGGGAGCAATCAGTACAAAATTGGCTTGTGAATTCCAGTGGCGAATGCCTAAATCGGCGATGGCTTGCAAGATACGCGGGCGTTCTTTCCAAATTAGTTGTTGAGTACGTTGGATGTGTTCATCGTCCTGCAAAGCCGCCATTGCACCTTCCATAGACAGCGCATTGATCATAAATGGTCGCGCTAATTGACGCAAATAACTCGCAATTTCGGGCGTGGAATAAGCGTAGCCGACGCGTAAACCTGCCAGTCCATAGGCTTTAGAAAAACTATTAACTCCAATTACTCTGCGTCCAGCATTGACGTATTCGTAAGCGCGCGGATAATCGTCAGCTGTTGGATATTGGTAATAGACTTCGTCATAAACCACGACAACATGATCAGGCAAGTT
>JBGCES010000937.1:0-2273 GCA_045106545.1 Saprospiraceae bacterium | reverse complement strand
CTTTCATGGATATTGTCAGATTACATAACGTCAATATCGCGCAAGGCGAGCGCGTTATTTTAGAAAATGTCAATTTGCGTTTAGCAAAAGGAGAATTTGCTTACCTGATTGGCAAAACGGGTAGCGGTAAATCTAGTTTGTTAAAAACGCTTTATGGTGCGCTGCCACCAAAAAGTGGAACAGGACGCGTAGTTGATTTTGATTTACAACAATTGACGCGGAAGACGATTCCACATTTGCGACGAAAATTGGGCATTGTTTTTCAAGATTTCAATTTACTGCCTGACCGCAATGTACAAGAAAATTTATTCTTTGTGATGCGCGCTACGGGGTGGAAAGAGGAAAAGAAGATGCAAAAACGCGTTGCGGAATTACTTGAAAAGGTGGATCTAAAAGACATTAGTAAAAAGATGCCACATTTGCTATCCGGCGGGGAACAGCAGCGAGTGGTCATTGCTCGCGCGTTAATCAATAATCCAGATTTGATTCTTGCTGATGAACCAACGGGCAATCTCGATCCTGAAACTTCCGATGATATTATGTTGTTGTTACGTCAACTCGCCCGCGAACAGCGCACGGCAGTATTGTTTGCTACGCATGATTATCGCGTATTGGAACAGTTTCCAGCGCGAATCATTCGGGTGTTAAATGGTAAAGTTATTGAAGAGGAACATTTAGAGTTGTAAAAAGAAGAAAGGGAAACGCCAAAAAATAAAGCACTTTCCTTTCTCCAAAAGCCTTTCTATGAAACTTAGATTATTTGTATTTACAATATTGATGTTGTCTTCCTATTCTATTTTCGCGCAAGATTTTACGATCGTGGAGGACGAAAAGCACTATTTCTTTCTCATCCCGAAAGCATTTGCAAATCGCACAGAAGTCGGCGGTGAAATTGCGAAACACAATCACGCGCTTTATCCTGAAGCAAATTTTGCGGTAGAAACGGTTTACTTACCCGAACGCATTGTTGCTTTTCAAATCCAACCTTTTGCGTCCCATTCTGCGGCGCGCGCTTATTACGATCTGTTGATTAATACCGAATCCGATTTAATTGCGGACGAACTGACAGAGCAGTTTTTTATCATCTCCCATACGAATTTACAACGGGCATTACGCGCAGGAACAATCAAAGAATTCTTGGCGTTTTTTCGAAAAACGTATTATTGAATTATCATTTCCATCTCGTATTGATCCACGGTATTTTTTAATCCGACTGCTTCTAGCCAATTAATTTTATTATCCATGGCTGCACCAACATTGTTGATCCGAATTTGCTCGCCGATACTGCTAACTGCTGCCGTTAGTAATGCCTGATTTTGGGGCGTATATGCACTCAATTCAAATTGAGCTAAATAGCCATTGGTAGGATTAATAATGAAATAACCGATTTTCGCTCCAGCTTCTTGAAGTTCATAGTATTTAAATGCTCCTTTTACCAAAGACTGGTAATGATTATCATAAGAATATTTAGATTGGTCTGCTAAGTCGTTAGTGGTTCTTTCAGTCAGATCTTTTGGTATTAATTGAACGCTGTTGCTAAGAGATTGCTGAATCGTTCCTTTAAAACATTTATAGTGTTTGCAAATAGCTAAACCGATGCTTTGATAAGCATTTACGGCAACGATATTTTCCGTAATGACCTCTAAAGAACACTTCGTAATTCCCTTCTTTTTCAGGTCAGGAATCGCGTATTCATAAATGGATTTAACCAATCTTTTGCCGCGATAAGCAGGTAGTACGCCTGTTCCCGTATTGTAGGCGAGCCGATGACCGTTGCGTTCATCAATGGCATTAATAATGAATCCGACCAGTTTATCATCGTCAAATACGCCATAAGAATAGTCAAATCGCACATTAGCATTTTTCCAACGGGTTTTATAATATGCTCTGTCCGTTGGCATTGGTACAAAGTAGTTGGCAAAGCATGCTAAGAAGCAATCGATAAGTTGATCGATAGTTACATTTTCGAGGGTGGAAATTTTCATTTTTTTGAATTTAAACTAAACTAGTACAGGTAATAAAATGGACTATTCCTTTTGGGGAAATATCTTCTCAAACGCATCATAAACCGACAAATGTAAAGCATCGCCATGATCGCGTTCTTCCAAATATTTAAAAAATAGACTTGTCTCAGCGGGAAGTGTTTTTGCCAATTTGACGTGTAGTTCCCGCGCCACTCGTTCCATCCACGGCCCCTCTTTGCCAACTGCGATGTAAATGTTCTTCTCTCGCGTATAAGGCTTTGGATTGTATTTTAATAATTCCTCTTTATC
>JBGCES010000936.1:0-3484 GCA_045106545.1 Saprospiraceae bacterium | reverse complement strand
GCAGAGACGACTAAATTGGGTAAAACGTTGAGCAAGAAGTCTTTATCTAAGCCCATTTTCTCACCTAGCAAAACAGTTTCAGAGAAAATTAACATCGACTGCGCCAGCATGACATTGACTAACATTTTGAAAGATGCACCCTTTCCTGTTTCACCGATGCGCATCACTTTCTTACCCATATAGTTTAGATAAGGCTCTATTTCGTCCAAAAGTGGCTGCTCCGCACCAACGAAAAAGACCAGTTCAGCATTGGCGGCATGTGGTAATGTTCCTGCCACGGGTGCATCTACGAAGCGAATATCTTGCTCGTCCGCAGCGCGTTTTGCACGTTCGGTAAAAGATGGATTGACAGTTGAGCAATCGACCCAAATGGCATTGTTGGACATAGCTGTAAGTGCACCATCTTTTTCTAAAAAGACCGCTTCTACTGCTGCTGGATTGGAAAGCATGCTAAATACAACATCCGCATTTTCTACGGCGGCATTGACAGTTTTGGCAGTTTTTGCACCTTGTGCGAGTAACGGTTCTACTGGTTCGGGCGAACGATTCCAGACTGTAACTTCCACTCCGTTTTTTAACAAATTAGCTGCCATCCGGCTACCCATGATACCGAGTCCGATAAAAGTGATTTTCATGATTGATTAGTTTTGTAAAGAGGAGGGAAAAGAGAGTAGAGATGAGAGATAAAATTTTACTCAGTTATATTTTTCTCATTTAGCTTATCTACTTCCTTTTCCATTCTTAATTTAAATGATTGCGATGACGATCCAGCATATACTGCTTCGGCGATTGTCCGACTTTATTTTTAAATGCTTTGATAAAATAGGAGACGTTTTCATAACCTATGGCGTACGCTAGATCTCCGACGCTCACTTCCTTTTTTTCCAATATTTCAATTGCGCGATGAAGTCGCCGATCCGTTAGCCATTGCTTCGGCGTAATGCCATAATAGGCTATAAAATCACGTCGAAAAGTGCTTAAACTCCGTCCGGTCAAATACGCATAATCCTCGATTTTTAACGGTTTCAAAAAGTTGTTGTCCATGAAGGTTTTGATATTCCGTTTTTGGGGTAGCGTTAGGCGAAAAAGGAAGTTAGCAAATTGCTGTTCGGGCACTAAGCCATTAAGTAAATGGAGTAGTTCAAGTATTTTTAAATTAATAAAATTATTATTGCGTAATCGATTGATAGAGTATATGTTAATTAACGATTTTGCGTAAAATTGAATAGGCGAAATGATACCAAATTTGAGGTGGCTAGGTGTTTCTTTTTTATCAATTTCAGTAACTTTAGAAGTAGCTAAAAATTCTTGAATAATCGTATCATCAAAATAAAATAATAGACTTTTGAACGTCCCATTTTTCGGTAAAAAATCAGACACATAATACATTCCACGCGGAATAAAAAGTACTTCTTGTGCTACTACATTAATCACTTCTTCATCATAATTTTTGAGTTGTTGTTTTCCATCCAATAGTATCACAATGACGTGATTTGAAATATAGCCTTCTCTTTTTATAATTGCTTCATTCAATTCCTTTTTTAGAATACAAACATTGCCATCACGGAGTAGGGTAGTGACTTGTGAGCTGTTAAAAAGACGTTGTGGAATGAGAATCATGTGTCGAATTTAATGATCAGATTGGTTTTTTAACCCATAACTAATCGCAAAATGGCGGGTTTTTTAGTAAAAAAATAGTCTAAAAACGGCAAGAGTCGTAAAAAAGAATAAATATCAATTTAACCAAACAAGTTAAAAATTATTCATATTCGTTTTATTTTTAATATAATTTGCAACCTCCTATGATTTTTTCAGTACAAACGGAGGAGAAAATGTAGTATTAGAAAATTTGAAACACGAAATCTTTAAAAAATAACTCAAATGATGAAGTTGTTTTTTAATCAATATTGAGACATGAAAAAATATTATTTATTACTCTTCCTAACGCTGCCCCTATTATTCAACTTTACGGAAAAAGATGATAACCTGGTAAGCAAAATTAGATTTGTCAAAAATAATCTGGATCAAGTGAAGCGGAAAGCAGAAACGGAGAATAAGCCCTTCTTTGTGGACTTTACAGCTTCGTGGTGTATGCCTTGTCGTTGGATGGATGAGACGACTTTTTCCGATCCAAATTTGACCGAATTTATTAATAAAAACTATCTAGCCGTAAAGGTAGATGTCGATGACTTTGATGGATATGCTTATAAGCAACAGTACAATATTAAAATGTTGCCGTCGATTATGGTTTTTTCGCCTGAAGGCGAGGTGGTAGCCCGTTATCAAGAGTCGATGTCGCCTTCTAAGTTATTAGGAGAGTTAAAAAAATACCAAGTCAAAACTACCACTCCTGCGGTATATAATAGTACGCAGCCACAACCACAATTAGCGGCTTCACGGATCAATACGAGTCCTACTCAAGTCAACGCGCAAAGCACTGAAAAACCAGTTGTTAATATCAATATTTCCGTGACGGGAACTGACCAGCCCGTTCAAGTCACCAGTCCCCAAGAACGTCCAGTGGTTACTTACGATAACCCAATTCCACTAACTCGACCACGTCCTCAGTCCCAACCACAAGTCCAATCCGCACCACGACCACAAATAAAACCAACACCGAGACCACAAGTACAGCAAGCACCACGACCACAACGACCGACGATCATGCCTGCACCTTCGGCGGCTAAGCCACCGACTTATGTATACGAACAACCCGCAAATGTACGTCCGCAACGCATGAGTCCTCCTGCGGCAGCAGCGCCTGCTCGTCCCATAGCTACGGGCGATGGGCTATTTCGCTTATCCGTTGCTCGCCAACATTCGGAGGGTTTTAGCGTACAAACAGGTGTGTACGGTGATTATCAAAACGTCTTACGGGAAGTAGATAAATTGCAAAAAATGTTTGATCAGCCTGTCATTGTACACGTTGATGCTTTCAAGGGGCAGCGGGTTTATAAAGTCATGATCGGCGAATTTAAAGATCGTGGTTCCGCTATCAATTACTTGGAAGCGATTAAGTATCATCAGATTGTTGGATTTGTACAAAATTTGAGTACGATGCAATGATGATAAAAGACAAAGACTACATTTAGCTGGTTGATTAACTCAAATGCATAATCAGATAGGCGGTATTTACCAAAATACCGCCTATCTTTGGTTTAAGTCAATATTTCGATAGTGACTACTTTCCTATTCATACTCAATCAGCTTACATGAAACCGTACTTTACTATCTTTCTCCTCTTCTTTTGCACTTCACTTTTTAGTCAATATACTATTTATAATGATGCCAGTTCGATAGTCACGGGAAGCTGGGCGGATGCCAGTGGCGGTGGGTCGGCATCTCTGATGGAGGTAACTACCGATGCACCCTATGAAGGTACACGACACTATCAGTTTAATTATAATTATTCGGAATGGTGGGCAGGTATTGGGTTCAATTTTGATAGTTGGGGAACCGTGGCGCCATTGGATTGGTCGGGTTA
>JBGCES010000935.1:0-2141 GCA_045106545.1 Saprospiraceae bacterium | reverse complement strand
ACATTTTGTGACGGTCTCTTTTTGCACTATACATCGTTAAAAAGCCTCGTCGTAAAAAGACTATGACTACGTTTTTTGCCTTGTCTAGCACAAAAATAGCCTCAGTCAAAAATGACGATTATTTCACGTTAACTACTTATTTGTAGAATTGTACATTAATATTTTTTTATTTATATGTGAGATTGACTAATTTGCTAATCATAATTTTTTCAATGCTTTTGCTATGTTGACCACCTATCAAAATGACAGCGTATGCGAGGAGGGCTTTTTTGTTTATTGTTGTTGCTAACGATTCCTTTATTTGCACAACAAAATAGTTACTATCAAATTGATGATCGCCTTTTAGTGGAAACTAAATGGAAATACACTTATGCGTTGCATTTGGAGTCAAATACGATTATCCACAAGGCGGAAGATAAATATGATTTCTATTTATACTTTCGCTATAACTTCACCTATGAGCAATTTCTCAATGATAAATTGACCAAAGGCACTTGGAGTTTGAGCGACAACGAGTTGTTTTATAGTTTTAAACAAATTCGAAAATTTACTATTGCTCAAATCAACAAAAATATTCTGGTACTCGAATTTACGCAGCCCAATAGTAAAGGGACGTATCAATATCATTTTATGCGTGTTCGTTCGGAACAAGCACCTTTTGTAAAACCGTGGAATGAATTGCCTGATGTGAATGTAGAAGCTATTGATGAGCGTAAACGCAAGAAAAGTAAGGAAGAACGTTGGGTCTTTGGCAAAAAACGCAAACAACGCGATGCAGAAGAACAAGCGATCAAAGAAGGTCCTTACATCAATGTAGAACTCGTAGGCGGTGGATATTATGGAGGTATCGATCCTGTGCTGCGTGACTTTATTATGATCAAAAATACAGGGCGATTGATTAAAGAGTTCAAGAGTATTAATAATGGACTAGTCGTTACCAAAAAAGATATTTCGCGTGCGGAACTAGAGGAGTTTATTGCTTACGTGGAAGATAAAGATTTCTTTTCCTTCGAGCGTAAGTACGATTGTGAAACCTTGGAATGTTTTAAACGCAAGCAAGAACGCCCGACACCGATTCCTTTGCGTTTAGTAATTGCGCACGGAGAGCGGCGAAAAGTTATTACGATTAGTATCTGGGGGAAAGACGAGTACGGAACGCAGTATGTAGAATATCCTCCCGCTTTGGATAAAATTATCGAATCTATTCAACGGATGGCGAATCGAATGGAACAGTAGGTAACGTATAACTTTTAACGCGTAACAATAATGGCTCAACGAATCTAATCGTTGAGCCATTGCTGTTTTGACGTTATTTGCTAATCAAACTTATTTCTTTACTATTTTGCCTTGTGCCCCGGTTTTACCATCAGGTAAAGTTAGCCGTGCAAAGTAAATACCACTTGCCAACTCAGGTAAGTTAATTTCTAAGAAAGATTGGTCTTCACTGATTTGTTGTTCAAAAACTACGCGACCACTTACATCTAAGACATTCACACTACTACCTATTGGCGCTGCTTCCGAAAAGAAGAGTTGCGTCATTTGACTTTCTGTACTTGGATTCGGAATAATAGTAAAATCACCTTTTACATCTGTACTGACTACCCAAGAATAATCGGTTGTTCCATCTAGATCCACTTGTTCTAAGCGATAGTAATTCATACCTGGATAAGGATGTTCATCCATATAGACGTAGCTCTGTGGCTCATCGGTCGTACCCGCTCCTTTTACCATACCGATGGTTTTCCATGCTTCGCCATTGGGAGAGCGTTGGATGTTGAAGTGGGAGTTGTTGAGTTCGAGGGAGGTTTGCCATTGTAGTTTACTTTGTTTAGTGGTTTCTTCGCTTACTTCAAAGGTGCTGAATTCAACGGGTAGTCCGGACGCATTCCATACAAAACCTGTATACCCATACTGATCGCCACTTTGATTGGTGTTAGCAAGCTCAATATCAACGCTATTAATAGACTCAGGTATGCCTGATATAGTTACAGTCCAAGTTGAGACGCCAGTACCGCTATTGAATGATATAAACTGCCCACCAACGAAACCAGAAAAAGTAGGTCCTGAGCCATAACGAACTTGTCCAATAACATTTTCACCTGAGGCTGTGTCACTTTCAGCTGTAAGAATTAATGTATAAG
>JBGCES010000934.1:0-17152 GCA_045106545.1 Saprospiraceae bacterium | reverse complement strand
ACTTACAGAAGATTGATTCGCATGCAAAAATCACTTTTTCACATACCGATACATTGCTGTTATTAGCAAAAAAGAACGTAAAGACCATCGGAGTTTTCTCTCTTTATTTTGTACTTGCTTGCTTTGAAAATGATGTGCTACCCTTTGCCCTGATTAGTTTTTGTATGCTCATGGTCGTTCTAATTTTCACCAATCGGCAGCGGCTTATATTGACGGAAGAGCAAATTTTTCTTATTTATCGGAACGGTCATCAGCAGATGAATATCAAAGAAGTACTACGTATCTCGGGGAGTAAAAATAAAATGACTTTTATTGACTTAGAAAATCAATTACACGTAGATATGCGCGGTTGGGAAAAGCAAGAAGTGGAACGATTGCGTACTTACGTAGAACAAGTATTATCTATTTCGATTCCAAAAAATCAGTAGTAAACGGAACGCTCTGCTATTCTTTACAGTTAATCAACCAAAAATCCAAACATGAGCACCATATCTACTTCCGAAACCTGTCCGCTCTGCGACCGCCCACTCGGCGAAATGGGCAATATTTCTAAACATCACCTCGTCCCTAAAAGCGAAGGTGGGACGCACGGCGCAACGGTTATTCTACATCATATTTGCCATCAAAAAATCCATAGTTTATTTACGGAAAGGGAACTCGCAAGGGTTTACAATACCGTTGACGAATTGAAAAACCATCCAGAGATGTGGAAGTTTATCAAGTGGGTACGAAAGCAAGATCCTGATTTTTATCAACGGAATCGGCGGAGTAAAAAGAAGGGAAAATAAAAAAAACCTGCTCCATCAAGATGACAAAGCAGGTCACTACACAAAATTCTTCAATTTATATGTAGTAACTAGAGCAAATTTAATGTAAACAAGTAGTATATAATAGGTATCCATAAAGTGGAATTACCCGTACTTGATTAATTTAAAAAGTCCTAGTTGTATGGAATATAGTATAATGGTCAATATATGTTGTATTACATACAAGCTTACACATTAACCATTACACATCAATTAAAGCTTAGCAGACTTCACCGTTTTGATAATTACACCTGCTACTTTATAAGGATCTGCCGCTGAATTAGGACGACGATCTTCTAACCAACCGTGCCAGTTGTTTTCAACTGTTGCGATAGGAATACGAATCGACGCACCACGGTCAGCAATACCGAAGCTGAATTTATCGATCGCTTGTGTTTCGTGTAGTCCCGTCAAACGCAATTCCTGGTGTGCACCGTAGTTGTCGATACACTCTTTGATGACTTTCTTAGAAGCACCAAATGCTTTACAGATTTTGTCATAAACTGCTTTTTCACCTGAATCGCGTAGCGCCGAGTTAGAGAAGTTTGCGTGCATACCAGAACCATTCCAGTCACCAGATACCGGCTTACAGTGGTATTCTACGAAAATACCGTATTGCTCTGCAGTGCGGTCTAGTAAGTAACGTGCAACCCAGATTTGGTCACCCGCTGCTTCTGCTCCTTTAGCAAAAATTTGGAATTCCCACTGACCAGCAGCAACTTCCGCATTGATACCTTCTACGTTCAAACCAGCTTCCAAACACAAGTCTAAGTGTTCTTCTACGATTTCACGACCGAATGCATTTTTCGCACCTACCGAACAGTAGTAAGGTCCTTGTGGCTCCGGGTAACCGCTTGCAGGGAAACCAAGTGGTTTATCTGTCTCAGGATCTACCAAGAAGTATTCTTGTTCAAAACCGAACCAGAAATCCTTATCTTCATCTTCGATAGTTGCACGACCGTTTGTAACGTGCGGCGTACCGTCTGCATTTAATACCTCAGTCATTACCAAGAAGGCATTTTTACGACCTGGATCATCACAAATAAATACGGGCTTTAGCAAACAGTCAGAAGCGCCACCGCTTGCTTGACCAGTAGAAGAACCATCGAATGACCACATCGGGCAATCCTCTAGTTTTCCGCTGAAATCTTTAATAACTTTTGTTTTGCTACGCATGCCTTGTGTTGGTTGCGTACCGTCTAACCAAATGTACTCTAGTTTTGATTTTGACATCTTAAAAACGTGTTTGAAAATTTAAAATTGATGTAAATGTAAAGAATCGTAAGGAGTAATAGTGGCTAAGAATATAACTTATATTCTACATCAAACTGGTTGATTATCACCTAGTTAAGCAACATTAAAAATATCAGTATGTTGTAATCAGTACTATTATTTCTCACTTCTGAATTCTTACAAAATTTACAATGGTTTATCGTTAAAATATAAAATTTAACTTTGAATAAATAGTTAACCTATTCGCAAGTCGATGACTTTTTTATCCAACCGCTTGCGTAATTATTTCAACCAATTTTGTTCATGACATTATGAATTTATCAATAGTAAATCCATTTTCTTTATGGGTAGTGGGTTAAATCCGTTGATGACTAGTGCTATGTTTACTAAACCTTTGAGGTTTAGTAAACATAAATCCACTGGTTTCACCCACCACATCTTTATGTTAGAAAGAATAAACTGTCGCTAATAAGAATGATGCTAAAGATGAACTTGGCGCTAAGTCATTATCAAAGAAAGCACCATCTTCAGAAGCATTATCAATTCTGATTTCAGGAATGATAGTCAAATTACCCACTTTAGCATTCGCACTTAAAGTCAAAGCTAAAACATTGGCGTCACCTGCCATATCATAGGCACCCAAAATACCATAGCCACCGTTACTTTCCGTGAAGTACTCACCGCGTACACCAAGTGAAAAACTTTCGGAAGTAGCATATTGTAAATACAAAGCTGCTCCACCAAAACCGAATGCATCTCCGTCAGCATCCGTAATCGAACCAGCATCGCCGATTTCGCCCGTCGCCGTTGAATTTACTGTCGCATTTACTCCAAGAAAGAAGTCTTCAGAAACATCAAAACCAGCAGTTAAATCTGCTTGAAATAATGCGCCAGCAGATTCTATTGGCTCCTCACCTAGCTCCTTAACATTTAAAGTACCATCTTGGTCGCCGTACACAAAGTTTAAGTAAACACTTGCTGCATCGCCAGAGTAACCTAGTTGAGCACCTAAGGTGTAAGTGTTGACTAAATTAAAATCAGTTAAGTCAGTTGGATTAAAAACACCTAACATTAAACTTAACTTATCCGCTAATGCGAAGTCCGCTTTAATACCACTGTGTGAAAATGGTCCCCAAGAGAACATGTATGAAGTACTGTAATTGAAATTAGCCGTTGGAGAAATCACTTCGTAACCTAAAAAAGTATTGAAGTTACCAAAAGATAAAGTCACTTTGTCACTTACGTTATAATATACGTACAACTGATTTACCAAATTAGCAGTTGCGCTTTGTGCGCCAAAAACCGCATCGCCACCGCGTGGTCCAAATACCAAATCAGCAACCATACCCGTTTTTCCCGTTTCGTAAGTTCCGACTAGGTTAATCATACCCAAACCAAAACCACTTTTATTTGCGAAAGCAGTATTTGGCGTTTGTAAAAAGTCACCTGAGTTGGGTCCATTGAAATTGCTTTTAAAATAAGCATCTACTGAACCACTTAAGGTTAAGCCACCAGATTCTCCTTCTTCTTCTTCCTCCTCTTCTACTGGAGTTGCTTCCGTAGTCGGTGTTGTTTCAATGATTGAAGTTGTTTCTACCGCTGCCATGTCTTGTGCGAATAGATTTACGTTCAGTAACAGTCCTAAAAAAGTTAAGTATAAAAATTTCATCATCAATATTTTTTGTAGTCCACTTATAGATAGTTGGTAGTCAAACTACGTCAACCAAGCGGCGATAATTTAATATCGAATTTAGCTCTAGCTGATTTACAACTTTAAAAGTGGTAAATGGAGAAAAGTATTTTTGATGAACAGTATCTGAAAAGTGTTGAATTGTTTAATAGTTAAACGATTCGACCTGCTTACTTTGCACTTTTGCAAAAAAGCTATACTTTTGTTTTTCCAATTTTAAAAGTCAGAATACTGTTCTGATTTGAGTAGCCTTCTGTTAGCGCAGGAGGCTTTTTGATTTTTTGGAATTGGGGATATTGGATTGGGGAAGTTGGATATTGAATTGGTTCAAATCAAAATTTCACCAATCCAATATCCAATATCATATTTACTTAATTGCAAAATCAAATTGAGGCTGCTCAATTGGCTCACTATATGCCTCCATACCATGCTCAGATATATCTAATCCGCGCAACTCTTCTTCTTCATCTACCCGAATACCAATCGTTACTTTCAGAATGTACATTAAAGCGAAAGCGAAAATAAAAGTAAATGCGCCTACTGCCATAAAGCCGTAAAACTGTACCCACAACTGACCTAAGCCCGCCATGTTACCAAAGATACCAACGGCTAATGTACCCCACATCCCGCACACCAAGTGTACCGATGTAGCACCTACTGGGTCATCGATTTTGATGCGGTCGAAGAATACAACGGAGAAAGGAATAATGAAACCAGCAATCAATCCGATTAAGATCGAAGCACCTGGTCCCATCTGATCTGCACCCGCCGTAATACCTACTAATCCACCAAGAATACCGTTAAGTACCATAGATAAATCGTGGGTTTTGAACAGTATGTAAGAACCAATGTAGGCACCAATTGCACCCGCTGCCGCTGCCAATGAAGTGGTAGTAAACACCAAGCCTACAGCAGAAGGATCAGCAGATAGTACAGAACCACCATTGAAACCAAACCAGCCAAACCATAATAAAAATACGCCCATAGTCGCTAAAGGCATAGAGTGACCTGGAATCGCTTTGATACCGTTTTTAGTGTATTTTCCTACGCGAGGTCCAAGTACGATAGCAGCAGCTAATGCACCGAAACCACCTACCGCGTGTACAACTGTTGAGCCAGCAAAATCATAAAATCCTGCTGCGTCTAACCAGCCACCACCCCACTTCCACATCCCTGTAATCGGGTAAGAAATCGCGACAAAAAGCGTTGCGAAAATAAGGAAAGAGTTTAGTTTAATTCGCTCAGCAACTGCGCCCGATACGATAGTAGCACAAGTAGCGGCAAACATTCCTTGGAAGATAAAATCTGTATAGTAAGAATATCCTCCATCTGCATAAGCGATAAGTCCGTCTGCGCCTTCTGGATTACTCAATCCGAAGCCAGCAAAACCAAAAAATCCACCTGCAAAATCTCCACCAGGGTACATTAAATTGAACCCAACGGCGTAATAAGTCAATAATCCAATGGCGATAATCATCGCGTTTTTGAAGAGGATATTAACGACGTTTTTCTTTTGTACGAAACCAGCTTCTAAAGTGGCAAAGCCGAGGTGCATAATAAAAACCATCACCGTGGCAACCAAAATCCAGAGGTTGTTCGCCGTAAAGAGCGCATCAGCAGCAGTAATTGTTTCATTCATGATGTAACTATTTTACAAGTTTTTAAATTGTTATTTCGTTTCTAAATATAGCGACGTCTATCCTATACACTGAACGTATAGTAAATTTGATAAATAGATAAATCGCTGTTGATTAAGTTGAGATATTGATATGAATAATGGTTTAACTTATTCCAATGTTAATTCTGTACTTGGAAAAGCTGACTATTTAAACATAAGCAATGAATAAAAAACTAATTGAGTCCGTTTTTATGTTGTTTTGACCTTCGGAAATGGGCTTCCTTATTGAAGTTTCACTGAAAAAATAAAAAAAACAGACTATCAAATAGTCACTCTCTACTTGTCGCTTTTGACAGTAGATTAATAATAACTGGATGGTGATGAAAAAGGCAAGCTAGTTTAAAGCTGCTGGCTAGGTATAATAATAATTGTAGCTCACAAAAAATTGAATTAGGCTACTTAGATTTCTAATAATACGTCAAAGGTAAAAAATAAAGAACCAAATAAAATACTAAAAAATGCTTAAATTACGGTCTCAAATTCTAATTAGATAGCGTGTTCATCACGTTCACCATTACGAATTCTGACAATCTGCTGAATGTCATAGACCATTACTTTACCATCACCTACTTCTCCAGTTCTACCTGAACTAACGATGGTTTCTACGATAGCATCTACTTTATCAGCTTCGCAAAGAATATCTAACTGCAGACGAGCGATGTAGTCTGCATCATAAACACTTCCACGGTAAGTTAGCTGTTTTCCTTTCTGTAATCCAAATCCCTTTACTTCAGAAAGCGTAAAGAATTTTACACCAATCTCAGCGAGGGCATCGCGGATACGGTCGAAGCGCGAAAGGCGAACGATTGCTTCAATTTTTTTCATAAGCAGTGTTTTGAAATGTGTTTAATTGCTATTTCAATTATGTATGAATTAGCAATTTGGAAATTCGATTTGTTTAAATGACAATACAAACATAATAGACTTTGTTTAATTTTCAAAATATCTAAAAGCGATGGACTTTGCTTAATCAACACATGAAAAGATCAGAATAAAATCACGGTTTCTAAATTCCGAACATTATTCTAAAATAAGAATATATATATCCTTATATTCTAGAATTGAACTTATCTTTGACCAAATTTTTAGCAGATTTATGAAAATGGAATTCTTCTGCATAAGTTTTAAAAAAAAGTTAAAAAAATTTTAAAAAAATTTTGATCTACTCAATAAAATGGGAGTTTTCTTGGAAAATCGTTAGATATTATGCCACTTGGCTTAGTTTCCTAATAATATTTTGTCCCTACTTCACCAAGATTGCGATTGCCCAAAACGAAACAAATGTAAATAATGCCAATATTCAACAACAGAATATTCTGGAAGATTATTTACAGCAAACCGAACAAGAAGCGGATTTTGATTTTAATACGCTCTTCGAAAGTCTCGAAACTTACGCCGAACGACCTCTCGATCTCAACTCCGCAACTTACGAAGACTTCGTAGATCTTGGCTTGCTCTCCGATATTCAAATTAATAGTATCCTCGATTATCGCCGAAAAGCAGGCAACTTCCTGATTGTTTTTGAACTTCAAGCCGTCCCTGAGATTGATTTGAATACGGCTCGCGTGCTACAACCTTACGTCACGGTAAGGGGCGATCTAGATGACTATCGGGTTTCACTCGATGAGATGCTCACCAAAGGACGCAATGAAGTTTATCTACGGTGGGAAAGAGTCTTGGAAACGCAACGGGGCTACACACCACTTACCGCAGGCGATGAAGCCGTACGTTATGCTGGCAATCAAAACCGCTACTACGCCCGCTATCGTTACAATTATGAAAATAGACTGAGCTATGGCATTACTGCCGAAAAAGATCCAGGCGAAACCTTCTTTCGAGATGATAATAAATTTGGTTTTGATTTCTATTCTGCGCATTTCTTTCTACGTGGTTTCAATCAAACTTTCCGAGCGATTGCGCTGGGTGACTTTGCGGTAAGTATGGGTCAAGGACTGGTTTTAAATTCAGGTTTTGGACGTGGTAAAAGTGCCTTCGTGACCAATATTAAACGCGGAGGACGAACCTTGCGCCCTTACACTTCCGTCAACGAGACTAGTTTTCTTCGGGGTGGCGCGGTTACTTTTGGTTTAGGTAAGAAGGTAGAATTAACCACCTTTGTTTCTACTCGCCGTCGCGACGCCAATTTATTAGCTATTGATACTTTAGATACCAATGGTAATCGGGATGCCGTCAATTTTTCGTCTTTACTCAATGCAGGTTTACACCGTACGTCTAATGAAATTGAAGACGAAAACAGTCTAAAACAAACCACAGCGGGCGCGAGTCTGCAATATAAATCACGCAATCTACGCCTTGGTTTAAATGGACTTTATGAATCATTTGATCGCGAATTGATTCCCAATACGCAGTTGTACAATCAATTTTATTTTGGTGGAAACCAGTTGCTCAACCTAAGTCTGGATTATACTTATATTTATAAAAACATCCACTTTTTTGGCGAAACGGCTTATTCCGATAACGGCGCAGTTGCTACCTTAAATGGGTTATTGCTGGGTTTGGATCGCTACGTAGATGCCGTAATTTTGCATCGCCACTTTCCGCGTGATTATCAAGCGCTGTCGGCAAATCCCTTTGCGGAAACCGTCGGTGGACGTAACGAAAATGGCGTATATCTCGGTTTGCAAATGAATCCACATCCAGAAGTGCAAATCGCAGCTTACTACGATACTTATGAACATCCGTGGCTGCGTTTTCGTACTGACGCTCCCTCACGAGGAAATGATTGGTTGGTGCGCATCACACATACTAAAAAGCGAAAATCACGTATTTTTTTAGAAGTACGTGGCGAACGAGAACAACAAAACGACCGTAATTTTGAAGGAAGAATTGACCGTTTAGCTTTCACCGAAAGGTATCAAGCACGGCTCTTTTTATCGCGTAAGATCAATAAGTCATTGGAATTGCGTAGTCGCATTGATGGTGGTTTGATTCCTGCTACTGGCGAAACGCCACAACAGACGGGCGTGATGTTTTATCAAGATATTATCTATAAACCTATCGGTTTTCCACTGGCATTTAATACGCGCTTTGCAGTATTTGACGCTCCTTACGATTTGCGTTTTTATGCTTATGAAAATGATTTACTATTTGCTTTTTCTGTTCCTGCCTACTATAATCGAGGCACCCGTTTCTATCTTAATCTACGTTATCGTGGCATTTCCAATATGACGATCGAAGCGCGTTATGAACAGACCTATTATGCAGATCAAACGACTTTTGGTAGCGGATTAGAACAGATTGAAGGTCCAAGACGGAGCGAAGTGAAGATGCAGGTGAAGTATAGATTCTGATTGTGTGATTGTGTGATTGTGTGATTGTAAGTAAATACGGATTTAATTCACCAATTACATAATCATAACTAATTGATTATCAATTCGAAGTCATTCATTATATCCTTCACTCATTCTGTCATTGTACTTAACCATTTGACAATCAAATATCCACTACGGTCCATTCTCGCACTTCCCATTTTTTAATCAATCCATTCCGCACATAGGGATCATTTTTCGCAAATTGCTGTACGATTTCAATAACATCGCATTCAAAAACAAGTGCTGCACCATTCGAAGGATTGGCGTACGCGCCGCCCATTTTTAAATGTCCCGCTGCTTTTGACTTTTTAAGATAGTCAAAATGCGCGCTACGATGCGGTTGCCGTTTTTCTAAATAATCAGGGATTGTTTCGTAAAAGAGTAGAAAATGCATATTGTCGAATTGAGAATTGAGAATTGAGATAATAGTTGTAAAAATAGCCGCTGCACTTTAGAATCAAAATTTCGTCCACAGATTTTATCCACATGCACACGCTCGCGCAGTTTCTCTGACCTGTGTGTAACCCAAAATTACTCACCCAAAAACCAACTGCGGAATTTTCCACTTCAAAAAAAGTTTACAACAATATGAAAAAATACGCCATATCTGATATTCACGGTTGTAATGACACCTTTAAAAATTTGCTTGATAAGATCGGTTTGAACGCGGACGACCAGTTGTTTCTGCTCGGTGATTATATCGACCGAGGAAAAGATAGCGCAGGTGTAATTGATACGATTTTGCAATTAAAAGCGGACGGTTATCAAGTCCATTGTTTGCGTGGTAATCACGAACAAATGATGATCGAAGCGGCAGATGATTTGAAGAAAACGAGCAATGAAATGTGGCTACGAAATGGCGGAAAAGAAACCCTCCACAGTTATTACGGTGGTCAACATGGAACAATTCCAGATACACATTTACAATTTTTGGATCAACTCTCCGCCTGTAAAATCACCAATGATTTTTTATTTGTTCACGCACGATTAAATTTCGACTTACCTAATCCATTGGAAGATAGACGGAGCATGCTCTGGATTAGAAATTGGTATAAAAATCTAAATCGACGCTGGCTCGGCGACCGGATTATCGTTCACGGACATACACCTAAAAAGCGCGAAGTGATCGAACAGCAATTGGAAGACTTGGATGATTTTCCAGTTTTAAATATTGATAATGGTTGTGTATTTAACTATTATGGGATGGGTAATTTATGTGCTTTTAATCTTACCGATAGAGAACTTACCTTTTTAGCCCGTTAAAAAAAATCAATAATATTTAATTTTTTCCCTATCTTCATATAATAAATTCCCCAAATAATTCATTTATTTATCTTTCTGCTGACACACCGAAATAATTAATTCTCCTCTTTTCGCCAAGCTTATTTTTACTGCCGACATCATTTATTACTCTCTTTTTTTGAAATTGACGCTCACCCGTCCAAGTTATCTATCTACTAATTTTTCAAAAATGAAATCACTGATTTTCTAATTGGTTGATTATCAATTTTGTACTTCTACTAATTCGATTTATGACTTTGACTAGATTTATTCTAACCACAGCATGGTTATTTATTGCAACTATTTTCTACGCACAATCGCCTTATTATTTACAACTCAAACAAGAGATGTTATATGCTGGCAGTGGAATTGGGTTAACCGCTTTAGGGATGCATTTGAGTACTAAAGCACCCATTTTTACGCCTAATGAATTGAGTACCCTCGACGCGCGTGACGTGAATCCGTTTGACCGCCTAGCAACGGGTTTAAATTCGGAACGCTCCGATTATATCAGTGATGTAGTGGTAACAAGTTCCTTTTTCTTACCCGCTTTGCTATTTACGGACAAGAGAATGCGCCGTGATTTTCCAACAATTATGGCACTGTGGGGCGAAGTAGTCGCCATCAATCGCGGTACAACTTTATTAGTAAAGCACACCTTAAAACGTCCACGCCCATTAGTATTTAACCAATCCGTAGATATTGTCTTTAAACAAGCAGATGATGCACACGCCTCTTTTATTTCAGGGCACACCTCAAAGACTGCTGCTAATTGCTTTTTTGTAGCTAAAGTATTTAGCGATTATTACCCAGATAGTCAATTAAAGGAGCTAGTTTGGGCAACGGCAATTATTACTCCTGCCGTAATGGGTTATTTGCGCGTCCGTGCTGGTAAGCACTATCCGACTGATGTGATTGGCGGTTACGCAATGGGAGCAGCAATTGGTTTGCTCATTCCACATTTGCATAATCGCTCGCGAGAAAATAAGCGATTACAATTAAGTGGTGGTGGAAATGGAATGGCGCTAAGGTGGGCGTTGAATTAGTGCGCAAATGGATGTTGGATATTGGATACCTTTCTTACTTACAGCACGTTCTGCAAAATTAATTGTAGGAGTAAATCTGTCAATCTACTTAATTAAGTGAACTGGCAAACTTATACTCGTAGTACGATTCCGCGAACTTTGCTAATTTTTTCTACCGAAAAAATCTCTGTGAACTTCATATGTTACGGACGTGTTAAAAAGGAAAATCTCTGCACCTCTGGGTACTTCGCGTTTATTTACTATCAATCCTTCGCATAAAAATCGACTGCTAAATTCTCATTTTTCTCATCCTGATAACGCATCATCGTAAAACCATCATGGATGCAGTACGCACCCGTTTCGCCTTTTTTATTAATCGCAATGTAGGCGACTTGGAAGTCTTTGTAATTAGGACTTTTTTTAATAATTCTAGCAATCGCTTCTTCGCAGGCAGCTTGTGGACTCATACCATTACGCATCAATTCTACGATTAAAAAACTACCCACCGTTTTTAAAACTTCTTCTCCTACGCCAGTCGCTACTGCGCCCCCAATTTCGTTATCAATAAATAGTCCACTACCGATAATTGCCGAATCACCGACTCGTCCTTTCATTTTATATGCCATACCCGAAGTCGTACACGCGCCCGCTAAATCGCCATCTTTATCGATCGCTAACATCCCGATGGTATCGTGGTTTTCGATATTAATCACGGGTTTATATTCGCTCTTTTCTAACCATTCTTGATAAGCAACCGCCGATTCGTCTGTCAGTAGTTTTTCTTTCGTAAAACCTTGGGTATAGCCAAATTCCTCTGCACCTTTACCCGCTAAAATCACGTGCGGCGTTTCTTCCATGACCTTTCGCGCCAATGCCGCGACGTGCGTGATATTTTCAACCGCCAACACTGCACCGTAATCGCCTTGTGGATTCATCACGCAAGCATCCAAAGTCACATTTCCTTCGCGGTCGGGTGCGCCGCCTTTACCGACAGTCGTATTTTTTAAATTGGCTTCCTCCACAGCTACGCCTTTTATAATGGCATCTAAAGCGGGTTCGCCTGCGGCTAAAGCAGCTCCTGCGGCGGCATTTGCTTCCGTAAATTTCCAAGTGCAAACCGCAATCGGAAAAGTGTTTTCTGTCACGGAATTAGACGATTCCTCGGATTGATTAGCTGTTGCAGTTTCACAATTAATAAGTGTGGTAGCAGCAACTATACCTAGTGTAGATTGGGTGGTATTTTTAATAAATTTACGGCGGTTCATACGTTTTGGTTTGAGCAAAATATAATAAGAAGACAGAAAAGAGACCGTCCCAAAATATTTCGGGACTGAGAGAAGACAGACTTGATAAGTATTTGAATATCAAACCTTTATCCTATTTGTGCAACTCAGAATCAGCTACGTTGATTTTTGTCTTGGTATTTAAATGAAAAAATTGGTTCGCTGAGTTAATTGAGTTAACTTATTCAACCTAAGTAACGGTCAACCTTTCAACCTACTTCCTCGAAGTCTCCTGAATAAACGCATCGACATCGCGTTTAAACTGAATCATGGAAGGCTCGTGGGTGTACATCATGTGTCCAGCTTCGTAGTATTTCATGATAATATTATCCTTAATTTCTGGCGCAAGATTGAGGTGATTAACGGTATGTTCTACTCCGTAAAAAACGGTAGCAATATCGTATAAACCGTTCAAAATCAACACTTTCATATTCGGATCACGACTTAAAGTCGTCGCCATATCTTGCGCCGTACTTACTGCGACTTGCGCATTCCAAGTTACATTTCCTCGGTGTTTCCAATCCCATTTAAATCCTTTTCGTCTGCCTGCACTTGAAGTATAAGTTAGATTTGGATCGGCTTTTAAATCGGTATAAAGATAGTTTTTGAAAGCCGCGATGTAGGCAGGAGAAATGGCACTGCTTTGTGGATCATTATTCGCCACCTGTGCGAGTAGATCTTGATTGATCCCCGTAAAACGCGAATCTAAACGTCCGACAACTTGTCCTTCTTCACGGAGTAATTCTTGAAAAAATTCGCGGTTGGTTACGCGCAAATTTGCCTTGAGCCAATACGCCTGACTCACGCCCGTATAATCCGCTAATTGCTGTGCTACGGCAGCTTTTTTATCTGCACTTAATCGATCGCCTTTGAGCAAAGCGGACGCATAAACATCTTCCGTAAAGTTGCGCACTTCTTCGACAAATGCTTCGAGCGAGGTCGCCGTCGTTTTAGCTTTTTTGTGGTACCAAGCGGTAGTCGCATAAGTTGGAAAATGTACGAGATAGGCAATATCATCACCTGGTCCAAACAGTAAATGTTGTAAATCAAAAACTGCCGAAACCATAATCACGCCATTCATCGCGATGCCTTTATCCTGCAATGCTTTCATCAAATAAGCATTACGAAAAGTACCGTAGCTTTCGCCCAATAAATATTTAGGTGCGTTAAATCTACCTTTTTTTATTAAAAATTGCTCAATGAATAGCGAAATCGCGCGTACGTCCTGATCCACGCCCCAAAAATCTTCCCACTTCGCTTCTCCTACGGGTTTACTAAATCCAACACCAACGGGATCAATCATCACCAAATCAGCAATATCCAAACTACTAAATTCATTATTAACCACTTCGTAAGGCGCTGCTTTCGTATAACCTGGATCGTTGACCACGATGCGTTTGGGCCCCATGATGCCCATGTGTAACCAAAAAGAAGCCGACAACGGACCGCCATTGAAAGCAAATACAATCGGACGATTTTTATCTCCACCTTGTTTTTCGTAACTCGTATAGCCAAAGTGCGCAATCGGCTCGTCGTTTTCATCGCGGAGCAGATGCGTACCCGTTTCGGTATTTAAAGTGGTCGTTTTGCCAGCAATCGTGACGCTTTGAATAGATTCAAAAACGACAGGTGGCGGGATGGGTTTAGCTGCTTTTGCAGGTTTTCCTTTATCAGATTGGGCGTTTAAAGAAAGAGAAATTAAGAATAATAAGGCAAGTAATAATCTAGACATTGAATCTTATATTTATGCGAAATGGAAGTGATCATAAAAATAAGATAAATGTTTAGTTTGACAAGGATTAATTAAATAGATTGACAAGATTGTTCGATTGTCAGATTGTGACAAATCATTCATAATGAGCGACTTAGACAATTTAAAAATCAAGTCAATTTGCAATAAAAAAATACATAAATCTGATTATTTCATTGGGTTTGAACGTTAAATTGTTTATTTGGCTTAAACAGTTCAACGAATTTATTTTGAACCTATATTCGTGCTATCTCTCCTTTTAGGGCATTGCGATAAGCGACCAAATCAAATTGAAAATCGCGTAAATGTTCATAGACCATCCCCGTATGCTCTTGTCGAAAGTCGCGCCAGATCACTTTTTCTCCGTCCACCTCAATTTCTACACTTATCGTCCACTCCTCAGGTATTCCTGATTGCCCATTTTCCAAAACCGCGACTCGCCCCGCTTCTTTCTGATAGCACGCATCAGCAAATCCCCAAAAGTGGCGTTTGGGCGGTAAGCTCATCAATGGAGGTACGCCTTCATATTTACCAGGCGGCATTTTGATGCCCAAAATCGGAAACCACTGTGCCTCCATGCCACGGATATAATCAATCAAATTATGACCATTGATGATAACATCTACCACTTGGTAATCTTCGATGGTAGAAAGACGGGATTTGAATTGGATGTTGTCCATTGAAACGATTGACGGTGGAAGGTTGACGATGAACGGCAACCCAGTGTGAATAATTGAATTGGAAAATTTACAACATAAATATCGGTCGGCTGTTGAGTGGATTATGAAAAATTCAAAATTTACTGCGCCGCGTTGGATGTCTTTGGTATTGACGATTGGCGGCATTTATAACATTGTTTGGGGAACTTCGGTTATCTTTTTTCCAAAATTATTTTTTAACCTCGTTGGCATGCCACTGCCTACTTATATTATGATTTGGCAGTGCGTTGGGATGATTGTCGGCGTTTACGGTGTGGGTTATCTCGCGGCAGCGCGGCAACCATTAGTGCATTGGCCCATTACGCTGGTTGGCTTTTTAGGTAAAATCTTTGGTCCGATTGGCTTTGCTTGGTATCTCGCACAGGGCGCATTTCCATTGAGTTTTGGCTTGACGATTATTACCAACGACTTGATTTGGTGGATACCGTTTTTTCTAATTTTGAAACGGGCGTATGAGGCGACGGATGGGTTTCAGCGGATTGCAATAGCGGAATAATTGAATATTAATAAAAATCAGTTATTTTCACGTTTGCATTTTTAGAAAAACAAAAACACTTATGACCGCTACCTCCTACCCTACTTGGGCGCAAAAACGCCTATTACGCTTTCTCAATACCGCCCGTTCTGCCGAGGCGATTCACCATCATCCCGAACTGCGCAACGATCCTAATTTGGGCAATGCCAATGGCTACGTGATCGGCGAAAAGGTAGCACAAAATATTATGCAATTTCGGCGTGAACGCGGCTTCCGTCCCTTTCGTTCGCTTGACGATATTTTAGCTATCAAAGGATTAGGGGATGATAAATTAAATGACTTACTCTATAGTTTTTCTAAATCTGCTGATGCGGCTTTTGAAGAACGTTTATTTGAGCAAGTTTTACAAGAAAACTGGGAACTACAACCACAAAGCACTGAAAGTGAGTCACTTAACGACTTTATCGCAATTGCTGACAACCGCGACAATTTCCGTCGTGTTGTCGCCCAATTGTACGCAAAACAACGTTTTCCGAATCACTCCCAAGCACAGCGTCAGCTAGAGATGCGCATTCAACAAGCGTCCGTAGAAAGCTATTTTGATGCGCATTTAGGTGCATTTCAATTTGCGTTCTGGTGGTATCTATTTGATTATGATAATTGGTTCAGTTACGAGGTGATGCGCGACGTTTGCGAACGCTATTTAAACTATCATGGTAATAACGATCGGGCAATGCAATTTCGGATGATACGCCTGACGGGTTACGATTCGATTTATGATACGCAACGAGATTTACTGATTCCAGTAGTCGTTAATTTTACGGAACAAAAAATCACGGTTTGGATGGCGCAATTGAATGACTAACCAACGTCCTCCACGTCCGTCGTCTTCCAGACGGCGCACGTGTTTGCACATTCACTAAGCTAAAAATACAACTCAACGTATTTTTTACTCAAGTCAGATTAATCCCTCGTTTTCAAATCAACTTATCGACCTAATTTTAATCCATACTTTTCACTAATTTACTCGTATGGAATACTTTATTAATACGCTGCAACAACGCAACGAATCACTTTTCTACTTCAATATCGCTTGCGTTATCGGCACGCTACTGTGCATCATTTTGATATGGACTACTTCAGTGGAAGTGCTGGGTATCAATGCTTGGATTAAGCCGTTGAAATTCTTTATCTCGACCGTTGTTTTTGTTACAGCGATGGCTTGGTACATCGGTTATTTACCAGCAGGTCGATACTTAGATTATTATGCTTGGACGGTAATTTTGATCCTCGGTTTTGAATTGATTTATATCTGCTGGATGGCAGGCACAGGCGAACTTTCGCATTTTAATAATCGTACGCCGTTTCACGTTTTTATGTTTGGTCTGATGGGTGCGGCTATTGGAATTATGACCATTTTTACAGCGTATATTGGTTACCAATTTTTCATCCACAGCTTTCCTGATTTGCCCAATTATTACGTCTGGGCGATTCGTTGGGGCATTCTCCTTTTTGTCATTTTTGCTTTTGAAGGTTACCTGATGGGTGGAAATAATGCGCATACGGTTGGCGCAGCAGATGGCGGGAAAGGGATTACTTTTCTGAATTGGAGCATCACCCACGGTGATTTACGCATCGCGCATTTTGTGGGCATGCACGCGCTACAAGTCTTACCCATACTCGCTTTTTTCGTTTTAAAAGATACTAAATTAGTATTTTTAGCAACTGGCATTTACGCTTTCGTTGCGGGTTTTGTATTGTGGCAAGCGTTGCGTGGAATACCGTTTTTTCAATTATCGTCCTAGTTTTCTAAACCAAAATCAGTAAATCTTGTAATGATGCTATGCACGTCATTCACGAATTTATGCTCCGCTATACCG